>JAILRI010000228.1 GCA_024698555.1 Lachnospiraceae bacterium | reverse complement strand
AATCGAACCAGCAGTCGATAACCTCGGGAACTCTGTGCATATCCTTTCCGCACTCGGGACATTTTAACGTTACTGTATCTATATAAGGCCTGTGAAGCTCGAGCTTCGCAGCCTCAGCATTGCCGCTTCTTTCAGCGAGTTCCGCACGGCTGCCGATGCATTCCTGGTGCCCGCACGCGCATTCCCAAATATTGAGAGGCGTGCCCCAGTAACGGTTTCGTGAGATAGCCCAGTCCTGGATATTTTCAAGCCAGTTGCCGAACCTTCCCTTGCCGATGGACTCGGGTATCCAGTTGACTGTATCGTTATTCTTCATCAGATCATCGCGCACAGCCGTTTCACGGATATACCATGACTCTCTCGCGTAGTAGATAAGAGGTGTATCGCATCTCCAGCAGTGAGGATACTCATGCTCGAATTTCGGAGCGTCAAAAAGCTTGCCTTCGTTGTCAAGAAGCTTTATTATCTCGGGATCGGCCTTCTTGACAAACATGCCGGCAGCCGGAGCGTCTTCAGTCATTTCGCCCTTGCCGTTGACCAGCTGGACAAAAGGCAGGTCGTACTTACGCCCCACATTGGCATCATCTTCACCGAAAGCAGGGGCGATATGAACTATACCGGTACCATCTGACATGGTAACATAATCGTCACAGGTCACGAAGAAGCCCTTTTTGCCCTGCTTGTCGGCAACCGCCTTCGCGCAGTCAAATAAAGGCTCATATTCTTTATATTCCAGATCCTTGCCGATGAAACGCTCAAGGATCTCATACGGCTTGGCATCGGCATCTTCTGACTTTTCATCTTCCTTTGCCCCGGCCGGCTTGGCCTTCGAAAGAACGCTGTCGAGCAGCGCTTCAGCCATATAGTAGGCATAACCGTCAACACATTTTACCTTAACGTATGCGTCTTCAGGATTCACGCACAACGCGACGTTGGAAGGCAGAGTCCAGGGCGTAGTCGTCCACGCCAGAAAGAAAGCGTCTTCACCCACGACCTTAAAGCGCACCACTGCGGAACGCTCCTTCACCGTCTTGTATCCTTGCGAAACCTCTGCCGTAGAGAGCGGCGTTCCGCATCTGGGACAATAAGGCACTATCTTGAAGCCCTTATAAAGCAGGCCTTTGTTCCATATCTCCTTCAAGGCCCACCACTCGGACTCAATATAATCATCATGATAGGTAACATAGGGATTGTCCATGTCCGCCCAGAAGCCCACGGTACCGGAAAAATCCTCCCACATGCCCTTATATTTCCATACGGATTCCTTGCATTTGTCAATGAAGGGTTCCATGCCGTATTGCTCGATCTGGTCTTTACCGTTGAGCCCCAGAAGCTTTTCCACTTCAAGCTCTACAGGCAGTCCATGGGTATCCCAGCCGGCCTTGCGCGGTACCATCTTCCCCTTCATGGTCTGGTAGCGGGGCACCATATCCTTGATGACACGCGTAAGCACATGCCCGATATGGGGCTTGCCGTTGGCTGTGGGCGGCCCGTCGTAAAATGTGAATACAGGGCATCCCTCGCGAAGCTTCATGCTCTTCTCAAAGATGTCTCTTTCCTTCCAATATTGCAGAACCGCTTTCTCACGTTCTACAAAATTCATATCCGTGGAAACCTTTTTAAACATATTACGTCTCCCTTTCTGACAATTACTGTTTAAGACATATGTTTTTCGAATGTAATAACTAACTTATCATCTTACATTATATCCGTATAAAAGTCAATAACGGTACTTGCTTATCCTGTCTTCTAAGCGTCTGGCCTGGGCTTCGTTCTCATCAGCCACGCGCTCTAAAGTATCCATGCTGCCCGCGATGCCGGACGCCGTCTGAGCAAGGCCCGAGGCTCTCTGAGCGCAATCATTCACCGAATTGCTGATATCACTGATACTTTCATCGACCTGATGCACCAGTGAGGCTATCCGCATGCTGTTGGTCTGCAGATTCTGCAGCGATTCGTCAATGCTCAATGTGGTTTCGCCATAATCCTGACCGACCTTCGCATAGCCTTCATAATCCGCGACCACAGTCCTGCCCATGAATTCACTCATCTCGCGGCTGGAATCAAGCAGCTTTTTGACCGCCGAGATAACCTGATTATTGATCTCGCTGATCCTGCCTACGGCTTCACTGATCTCACTGCTCAGGTGTCCGACTTCGGTAGCCACTACCGCAAAGCCCTTGCCCTGCTCGCCGGCCCTGGCCGCTTCGATCTGGGCGTTGAGACTCAGTATCTGGGTCTGGGAGGCGATCTCATTGATCTGATCCGCTATCTCCTTGACCTGTTCGATCCTGGCCGCATCGGCGCTGGCCGCGTTTACGTGGTCTTCTATGCTCTTAAGTGTCCTTACCGCGTTATTCTGCTTCTCGGTCGCGAGTCTTGCCGCCTCGGAGGCATTAACGCTGGCCTTGTCAACTATCTCATGAACCTTCGATATCTCATCGGACAGTGCTTCTATATCCCTTGACGCATCCGCGAGAGCTTCCGCTGTAGTGGCTGTAGCCGCGCCGCACTCCTGCATGCCGGAACTGATGCTCTCTATCTCGCTGTTGATGCTGCGGACACTTTCAGCACTGCTCCCTGCGGTTTCCTGCAGTTCCCGTCCGCTCCTTAATACATCTTCGGACACCTCTGAAACTCCCCGGACCAGTTCCCGAACCTGCCCGATAAAGCCGTTCACCTTGTCACCCACCGCTTCGAGCTCATCGCCGGACCTAAGTTCTATGCTCTTGGTCAGATCTCCCGAACCGTCAGCAATATCCTCCAGCTTTGTTCCCAGAGTCGCGAAGCCCTTTTTGATGCTGAACGTAAACAGAAAAATGATCAAAATGCCTATAATAAGCGACATTGCGCATATCACAAAAATAGTGCCTGTAAGAGCCCCAACCTGTTCCTCAAGGAGGTCGGCACTGATATCTATTCCGATAATGCCCACGACCTCATCGCCGTCAAAAACGGGGCTGTATCCGCTGTAATGTGTTCCCCATTCGTCGGTGTAGGGTTCCGCGTCGACTGAAGGTGTACCTTTGCTTGCTTCATACAGCGCGTCCGTATATTCCACTTCGTCCCCGTAATCCGCGGGCTCCTCGGGGTCGCTATCCACTACGAAAATGAATTCCTTCGGCCCTGCTTCTTTTATGGTGTAAATATATTCGATGTTGGCGTGATCGCGGAATACCACCAGCGCATCAAGGATCTGCTGCTGTTTATCGGTACCTGCGTCCTCTTCAGTATAATCCCTCAGCAGCTCAGGGTCAAAATTTGTTGCCGCCGAATTGGATATGGCAAGTATCTTATCATTGATCTGGTTCAGCAAGGCTTCTTTGGCCCGTCCTACCAAAATTATGCCCATAGCGGCATCTGCCACCAGGAGCAACGCTGTGACCACCAAAAGTATCTTCGCGGTAATACTTAATCTTCTAACTTTCATACTGTCTGTCTCTCTTTCTTCCCGTAAGCGTAACCGATAAGGACCCACCATCCCCGCAGTTACTCTGATCCAAAATACACACTGCGCAACACAGGCCGGAAGCATGTTTATTCTGTTCCGGCTTCATATATGGAGAGATTATAGCACCAAAGCATCAAAATATCCATTATTATTTTCCGAAAAAAATACTTCGCCGTTCATGTTAATGACAGTCATTATATACAAAATTTCATGTATCCATATTTTTTTGTTCATTTGACCTTTGGGTTCCGCCATGTTATACTTGAAAAGTACTCTCCGGGAACATAAGACCGGCGGGTAATCTTTTTCATTTGGATCGAAACATGAACGATACTATCAGATACTGGATATACGATACGACACAATACCCGCTGTACTACCGCGCAGACGGCACCACAAAGGGGCTCTGGGCGGATTTTATCGGTGAGCTTGCCTTAGAAACGGGAGCCACGTGCAGTCCCGCAGTTAATGAAAGCGGAGAAGCATTGACCGCCGCGGATGCCCTTGATATGCTCGAGGAGGGCGAGCTCGACCTGGTGCTCGGTCTGCCCGCGGGACTTGATATACAGGCTCACTCAGCCCCTGTTTATGAAAATGCACTGACCGCCCTGATACTCGAAAACAGCCCTCAGGCAGGCAGACTCGTCGAAAACTGCTACTGGGGCATTGACTCAGCTGTTATTTCGCTGACTCAAAATACGATCCTTGACGGACATGTGCTCGATTTCAACAATGAGCGTGAGCTGTTTGAAGCTTTGGATAACAAAGATGTTTACGGAATTCTGGTGAAACGCAGCCTTCTTGATTATAACGCGTGGTTTGGCAAAACCGGCAGATACCGTGAATTTGAAGGTCTAAAACTGCCCTATACCGATTGCGTGTACTACAAAGCGGACGATCCCGGACTGGAAGAAACGGTCAGAACCGTTGCCGAAAAGATTAGGAACAGCTATTCCTCGATTCCGGATTACACGAAAGAGACACATACGGAGCTGGTTGCCGCTGACAATCTGGCAGCTTATTACAATCTGCTGGCCGGAGCCGATCAGAAGCTTGGCTTTTTTTCCGTTCTGGCCGTCGCAGGCTGTTTCCTTGCCGTTTCCTTCGGTGTGATCGCCGCAGCACTTGCCTCTAAACTTGGAAGTGAGCGCCGGCTTGAAGCCGCAAAGCTTGCAACACTGTTTGACGGAGAGCCGGACAAAGAGCTTTTTGAGCTGAACCTCATCTCAAAGAAGCTTTACGCTTACAAGGATTTTGAGATCTTCGGAGTAACAAAAAAGAGCCTTCCCAATCCGGTAAAACTGGAAAAGCTCTCAAATATCATGGGTTTTGACTTTGCCGGACATTTTCATGATGTGCCGTTGCACGGCAATACCATTTACAAAAACCGTTTCATCATACACGCCGGCGGACGCAAGCTCTTTATCGCGGAAAACGGCAGACGTATCGGAAGTACGCTGCTGGTCACGATGGCACTTGTTAAGGAAGAACACGATTAGTACTAGGGCAGGTATGTATCGATCCAGCTGTGATTGGCCGGATCAAGCATTGCCAGCTGCGCGTCCGACAGCATAAAAAATCTGTTTTTGTTGGGTTCCGGCTTATCGTTCCATGTAACATCCACATGGTACCAGCTGCCGTCCAGCAGTATCCTGTTCCAGATGTGATTATCCAGAGTATTTACCACAACATGGTTCTCTATGCCCAGCATATCCAGGATCAGCCTGTATGCCGCGGTATATCCTTCACACACCGCATCCCCGTAAAAGAATACTCCCGTCGCGTCAAACTGCGATGCCGTTGAATCCGTGGACACCCTTTTACTGTAAGTCGTGATGTCACAGATACGGTTATTGGCATATAAGAGCTGCGCGACCACATTGCCGGGGTAAAGCTCTGAGGCAGCCGCCGCTATCGAATACGCCGCGCCGTAGATCTTTAATGTGTCAGTATCAGCTTCGTATCCCGCATATTTCAGAAAGAAGCCTGCCTTCACTCCTGTTTTATATTCAGGAACAAATAAGATGTGACCCCCGGTCCCATCCCGGTTCTGCAGAAAGTAAGCCTTAACGATACCGTAGCTGGACAGATCGCTGTACATTCCCATATGCTGCTGATAGAGATTTAACCAATAGTCCGTGTCATTGGCGGTAAAATATATCTCAAATTCCTTCATACCTCTGATGAGCGCTTCTTTGCACGCATTCAGGAAATCATCATCCGTAGCGATGTCGTAATATACCTTTGACGCAATATAATCCGTTTTTTCATGTGCATAGGTAAGGCCGTAGTATTCCTTTTCGCGGGCAGGTTCCGGCGTGAGCTCCGGGGTAGGCTCCGGCGGCTCGTTAACCGTGATCAGACAGCTGTATACGTTGCCCGCGGTATCCACCGCATATACACCGATAGTCTCTCCCGGTGCCTTGGCCGTGACCAGACCGTCTCCCGTCACAGTTATCTTGTCATCATCAATCTCATTGCAGAAAAACTCTGCCGCTTCCGCTCCTATCAGCTTAAGCTGCAGGCTGTCTCCTATTTCCAGTACAGTATCGCCAGGTTTGATATAAGGTGTCTTTATTACCACCGTACAGACATAAAGCCTGTCCAGGCTGTCGCGTACATAAACTCCGACACTGCTGCATTCCGCGAGCGCGGTAACGACCCCGTCTCCGGAAACGGAAATCTTCGAATCATCCGCGCTGTAGCAATAATAATCTACGGCGGTAGCGCCTTTGAGCTTTATCTTCACGCTTTCGCCGATCCACATGGTAGCTCTTTCAGGATTAAGCTGCGGTTCTTTCACAGTGACGCGGCATTCAAAAGTGCCGGATTCCCCTTTGGCTGTGACTACAGCTTCTCCCCCGGAAACAGCTGTCAGGAGACCTGTTTTTTTGTCTACTCTGGCTACCTTTTTGTTGCTGCTGCTCCAGTAAAAAGTGTCCTTCGAGCCTCTGATCTTCAGTTTGAAGGTTTTGCCGGCATACAGTGTTTTTTTGCTTGTATTTATCCTGACTGTAGCAGCATGAACGTCCGTTACGCCTCCTGCAGAAAAGCTGCCGGCTGTAATGAATACTGCCAGCAGCCACATGATCATCCATTTCAGGCAAAGTCTGACCGCTGCCGGAATACCGCTGTTTTTCTCTTTCATATATACACCCACGAAGCCGCCATGCATTCGCTCCGAACAGTTACTAAACGGATAACCTGAACAGCGCGATCACAGCAGATGCGCGCGAAGTTCTTCGGGAGTCTGTGCCGATAAGAGTACCGGAGGAATATCAAATACTGTCTTCGCCCCGCTTTCACCCTTCTGATTGAGTCTGTATGCCGCTCTTGCGAAAGCAACCAGTACCTGGGTAGTAAACTCGGGATTCGAATCAAGCTTCAGACTATACTCGATAGTATGAGAGTTTTCATTGTTCCACCCTGTCCTGCCGGTCCTGATCACGCTTCCTCCATGGGGCAGACCCGCATGTTCTTTTGCCAGCTCCTCTGCGCTGATAAAATGTACGGTAGTATCATAATCGGCAAAATAATTGGGCATGGTCTTGATCTCGCGCTCAATACGGGCCAGATCTGCGCCCTCCTCGGCCACAACATAGCATTCGCGTGTATGCTTCTGTCTGGTAGTGAGCTCGGGATTCCTGCCTGCCCTGACAGCTTCTACCGCTTCGGGAACCGGAACGGTGTACTGTCTGGCATCCTTCACTCCGTCTATACGCCTGATCGCGTCGGAATGGCCCTGGCTGACGCCTCTTCCCCAGAAAGTGTAGTCATTGCCGTCCGTCAGTATCACATTTGAATAAAGACGTGCCAGCGAGAACATTCCGGGATCCCAGCCCACTGAGATTATTCCGATATGGCCGGTTTCTTTCGCAGCCTTATCCACATTCGCGAAATGCTCAGGAACTCTTGCATGGGTATCAAAGCTGTCTACCACATTGAAATACTTTACTGCCTCAGGAGTCTGCTCCGGCAGGTCTGTCGCGCTGCCCCCGCACAGTATGAGTACATCGATCTCGTCCTTGTGGGTCCCGAGCGAGTCAGCACTGTATACTGCTGCTCCCTCGGTCTTTACGGTCAGGCTCGCCGGATCGCGTCTGGTAAATACTGCCTTCAGCTGTGTGTCGGGATTGTGCTTTACAGCTGCCTCCACGCCTCTGCCCAGATTTCCGTAGCCCAAAATACCGATTCTGATCATCTTTCCTTCCTCCTTATGTTCTGAATAATCTGCTTATCGCGAAGTGCTCCCGAACCCGCCGGTCCGGACCGCTTTCACTTCGTCTTCAACCGCGATGCCGCAGGGAACAAATACTCCCTGGGCAAAGGCCGTTCCGGCTTTAAGTTCCAGCGTTTTACCTTCACGATTATCGTTTATCATCGGGACCATGATATGTCCCTCATTATCCGTATGATAGTAGTCAGAATCAATGACCCCGGTGCTGTTGTTGAGCTGAAATCTGTATCTGGCTCCCAGCCCGCTGCGGGGAACGATAAGCAGTACCCAGCCGTCATCGATCCTGACCCTGATACCGGTGGGTATGGTCAGCCACTCCCCCGGTTTCAGGCTTATATCAAACGGAAGCGTAAAATCATAGCCTGCGGAGCCTACAGTGGCCCGCTTCGGAAGCACCAGAGCCCGATATGCCGAAAGAGCCTGCTTCGATGATACATCTGCCAGTTCACAGGCTTTGGAGACAAAAATCTCCTCAGAAACCTTCTGAAATTCAGCTATCGGGTTCATGCCGCCTCCTGTATACTTATCATACACCAACAAAATCATTTTCTATTTTCATGAAAATTATTTCGTTATCGATCGATGTCTTTATTTCTTAAACTTCTTAACTACCTTGTCCGACCATCCCGTATAAACGATCGTGCCGTTTATATCCTTATAGCCGCGGACACGGAAGTAATATTTCTTGCCGTTCTTGCCGCTGATAAACTTGTACTGCTGTTCCAGCTCCACGTCTTTAAGCGCAGTCTTGTATTTTTTGTCACTGCTGAATTTCTTGCTTAAGGAGTACTGGATCTCGTAGCCGTCCAGATCTACCGTATCATCATCGTCCCATTTGATAACGATCTGCCCGCTCTTGACCTTAGCCGAAGAGATGGCTACTTCCGCGTTTTTAACACGTTTCTTCAGCTTCTTTATCTCGGCTTTGCTGAGCTTGTCGGTATTTTCCTTGCCGGGCTTGGGTGTAGGCGTAGGAGCCTCCGTGACCTCAGGAGTTTTGATAACCTCCGGAGTCTTAGTAGGTTCAGGGGTCGCCGTAGGAACAGGCGTCGCTTCAGGCTTTACTATAAGTACCGCCGACGCGCTTCTTCCGTACTTGTCCGAAACGGTAAGTATGGTCGTGCCTGCCTTTGCTATACGGAAGCGGCAGAAAGTACTGTTAGAGTCGCCGCCATAGACGATAGCCACATCCTTATTGGAGGAATCCCACTTGAAACCATAGGCGAATTCTGACTTGTATTCAAAATACTTAAGAGCCAGAGTCACATACTCGTAATCCTTCCCCTTCTTCTGTACGACGTACTGGGTCTTTTCAAAATCGATGGGGCGTGCGTATACATGTACATTCCAGAGCTCAGTAGTCTGACCGTCCGAGAAGGTTATCACGGCATCGCCGGGGTTCTGTGCCTTGGCAATATACTCATTTGGAGAAAAAGAACTTCCATTCTCGTAAGGATCGTGTATGATATTCTTGTCAGAAGACTTCTTGGTAGAATTAGTCTTGTTGCCGGTAGTGATATATGCATGTCTTCCGACCTCGATACCTATGTCATAGATGACAGTCTTGGGACGGACGGGATCCTCTCTGGGTACCACTATGACTGTCTCTACAGGCGTCGGCATGATCACCTCGGGTATATAAGGTGTGGGAATAGGTGTATTTACAGCCACAGGCCTGGGAGTAGCTGTGGGCGCAAGAGTAGCTGTAGGTACAGGTGTAGCGGTAGGTGCTGCAGTGGGTGCCTGTGTCAGAGTAGGTACCGTAGGCTCTGTGGGTACAGCTGTAGGAGTTGCTTCAGGAGCCTGAGAAGGTGCTTCGGTGGGTGTCTCTGAAGGTGTCTCGGTGGGTATCTCTGAAGGAGCCTGTGAAGGTGCCTCAGTGGGTATCTCTGAAGGTATCTGCGAAGGTACCTCGGTGGGTACTTCTGTAGGTATCTCTGAAGGTGCCTGCGAAGGTACCTCAGTGGGTGCTGCTGAAGGAATCTCCGTCACATCCGGATTGACCGGTCCACGTGAAGGCTCTTCCTGTGTAGGCACAGGAGAAGGATCGTTGTCGGGATTTGCCGGTCCGCGTGAAGGCTCTTCCTGTGTAGGCACAGGCGAAGGATCGATATCCGGATTGACCGGTCCGCGGGGTCTCTCGTCAGGATCGGGCGTAATCGGGATAGTCGAGGGCGCGGCTCCTGTATAATTGGCATCTGCCGCCTGATACTTGATATTCTGCGGAGCGGAGCCTTCCAGCTTGTCTATCTGCTCGGTAGTCTCCTGATTGACCTCATACTGGGAATAATCAATAGTATTCAGCTCGATAGCCTGCTGCATGAGCATGATATATTGCATCTGATCAATAGGCTCCATGTAGCTGTTGTCATTGCTGCCGGCATATTGATCGTTGCTGTCATCGCCGGCCTGTGCCTTTGTTCCTCCCGGTATCAGCCCGGCCATCAGCGCGATGACACAGACCAGAGCCAGAAGGCAGCGGTATTTCTTTTCCATTATGAACTTCATGCTGTACTCCTCCGTCATATTTTGATTACCGGTTATATCCGGCGGCGAAACCAGTTTCGTTTCGTAACCGTATACAGCCCGCAGGTTTCAAATACATACCGGTTATTATACCACCATTACGTATAAAATACAATAACCCAAAAAACGCCGTTTTTCGTTGAAAATACCTTTTTTGTGTGTTACTATGAAACCGTAAAGAAACAGTGTCAGGTCTCTAGTACATCGATCGCGAAATAACTGGACTAATGCGCCGAATGCTTGCCCGAGAGTACATGTCTGAAAACGCAGACGTAGCGGGCTACGGCGAGGCTTTCAGGCGTGTACTATCGGGATAAGCAGGCAAGCATTCGATCCAGTTATTTAAGAATCGATGTACTGGCATGGAAAGGAGAAGAAAAGATGGGCATTTATCTAAATCCCGGA
>JAILRI010000178.1 GCA_024698555.1 Lachnospiraceae bacterium | reverse complement strand
GTTTACTTGCTACATAGAAGCAGGATAACAATGAACAGTATTACATATACTGCCTTATGGAAGTCGAAGGACTTGCCACCACCTCCGTAATCATCCGCATAGCTTCCATTTTTGTGGAAATAATCGTAATCATCGAGGCTTCTTCATCTGTATCCGCTGCTATTGGTATCGAGTCCACTTTGTATTCTCTTACTAGAAGATCCTCGGTTTCACTTAACGCCTCGACTGAATTTTCATAGAATTCAAGTAGTCCTTCTGCTATATCTTTAATTATTATTGATTGAAATTCGTTCTTGTTTTTTAAATACAAAAGGTCCTTTTCCAGTAAAAGGAAGTGCTGCTTTGAATCCTCAATTTCTTTTAATTCATCAATCACTTCACTATGAGATTTTTTCTTCTCCAAAAAACTTTTTGAATTATTTTTCAGAGATTGATGAAAAGCCGTCTCCTGATCTCTAATTCTTTCTCTGAAAAAAGAATGACCATTCCCTTTGCTTACTGGATTCCAGCCGGTATTAAGACCATTATAAGCACCATTATCAATCGCGTTTTCTAAAATAAATGAAAACCCCATGCGTTTAATTACTCCCCATATATCTCATCAATCTTCTGCTGCAAGGTCCCCTCTTTTGCGTACGGAAGGGCATCAACCTGACGGAAGTTATGCTTTTCTATTTCCATATCTTCTGCAAAACCGAGGATATAGCTGGTAGCAATCTTATAAATGATTTCCGTCGGCGCGAGACCATATACCTGCTTTTCAAAGATATGTTTAAGTCTCTCGTGTTCATCCGGATACTTTTCCTTCATCTTCTCACTCTGGTATAATCTTTTCACGATCTCAGTAATATACAGCCCGGATTTCATATACAGATCCACAAAGGTCTTTTCATCATCATCAAAGCAACCGGGGTTTTCCTCTTCAAGCATATCCACCATACGCTTTACCACATCCTTTGGCGTGAAGATCTGATTAGTCTTCTGAGGCGGGATATAATCGAAGATATCCTCAATGGCTTTCTCATCAAAGTAGTCTGCAAGCCGTTTTTTTAGTGAAATAAACTCTTTTACAGAATCATCGAAGACTACCGGATCAAACAGGTGCCCTTCAAAATGCTTTTCTTCACCCGTCTCGGAATCTGTATAGTCTCCTCCGTCACGTAAGAAACGGAATTGTTCCAGTGTTATACTGGTAACTTCAAGGAATACTTTTTCCGGGATTATATTGTCAAAGGTTGCCAGCGTTACGGTGTCGTCACCGTAAGCCATAAGAAATGACGGTATTGTCCTGGAAAAACCACGGAGATGATCGCGCACGCCGTCTTCAATTGTGTCCCGCTCACGTTCTTTGATCCGGGTCTCTACGGTTTTAACAGACTCCTGAGTTGACTCCCTTACAAAATCGTCTACTACGGAGTTAAGCTTATCTTTAAAATCGGCATATACTGTTTCCTGCTTCTCATCAAATTCCTTATTGATCTCTTCTGTAGTTTTGCCTGTTTCGTGGCGGGACTGCATGGCATCCGTGCGTTCCTTTTCCACCAGATTCTTTTCTATGTTGTATTCGGACACGGCCTTATCAACCATGCGGTCTGCGGTAGCATTCATCTTGCTTTCTATCTGTTTCTGGTCGGATGCCTTCATTTCGTCAGAATAATGCTGCTTTGTGCTTTCTACGATATTGTTTACGATATCCTCACGAACAAATGTCTTAAGTCTGTCGGCCATGTTGTCTTTTTCTACACCCTTATTTGCGGCATCGCTGATGATATCAGTGATCAAACCGTCCATGTCAGCCCTATATGCTTCGTATATCTTGTCGCCAAATACATCCGTAGTTTTCCCGATTACATAGCCCTCTGTAAGATCCACTTCACCATTTTCATTGAGCATAAGATCGTCTTTTACTTCAGCGGTAAGGTGCACCGGGCGGTTTGGCTCCTCAATAGCTTCAAACTGTTCTATAATATCCCGGACTTCTTTGGGCGCAGAGAAAATATTTCCAATATTCTGGAATAGGAAATTGCTCATAAAGCCTCGCCTTACAACTTCCACAGACTTAATCCGCCTGGGGATGGTAAGGACTTTTTCCGCATCCAGCTCTATAAGCTCTCCATTTTCATCCTCGCCTATAACAGGAAAGAAATTCAGAAGCTGCCGTATGTTCTCTTTCCTTGTGTCCATATCACCTCGTCCGGATACGGTGTTAGCAGAAAGATCATTTGCAAATTCTTCAAAAATGATAAGTGTTCTTGCCGGGTCAAAGTCAAATACATAAGCATTCTCTTTTCTTCTATACTCGGGGCCGTTCTTGAACAGGCACGGGTTCTGAGCACGGAAAGCAGCCTGCATATACAACGCAGGCGATCTCATGTTAGAGAGCATAAGAACTGCTGTCCATTCAGGAATAGTTATACCGGTTGTAAGTTGCCCTACTGAAATAGTAATAGTCTTTTCGTGGGTTGCTATTGCGTTTACAACCTTGTTAAAAGACTTCTCGTTTTCATCGTCATCATCTATCTTGCCATCTCCGGCAGCAAGCACTATTTCATAGTCCTTAAACACCGGGTGCTCACGCAGTTTCTTAGTAAGAGCCTTTGCGCTGTCTACCCTGTCAAGGATCCAGAAGGTGTGGTTAAGCTCTGCCCTGAGCTCGGGTGTGGAGAAAGGGAACTTCTCCTGAAGTGTGAGTGCATCAAGGAATTTGTCAACAGATGAGTCATAGACAAACCGACCATTCCCGTTTGTGGAGAAGAATTCGTTTAGGTCAAAAGCGTATTCCGCAGTCTCACCCTTGATCTCTATACCCTGAGAAAGCTCATCCCTTACTATTTCTGACATCTGATATGTGTAGAGATTCAGCCTCGGCAAAGGTGCATAAGGATTTTCCTGTTCGTCTGATGAATCCCACTCACGCTTACGTTTTTGCTCGTCTGCGTATGTATAATTGAAGATTGCATCACTGTTAAACTTGTCATTGGCAAGAGCCTTAAAAGGCGTTCCTGACAAATGCAATGTAAACTTACGGTTGATCTGATCAAAAGC
>JAILRI010000197.1 GCA_024698555.1 Lachnospiraceae bacterium | reverse complement strand
TCCCAGGATCCGTAAGGAAGCGGGCAGGCAGTGATCCCCTGACTAGTACATCGATTCTTAAATAACTGGGCCGAATGCTTGACGGCTTTAGCGATAGCACACGCCTGAAAGCCTCGCCGTAGCCCGCTACGTCTGCGTTTTTAGACATGTACTCTCGGGCAAGCATTCGGCGCATTAGTCCAGCTATTTCGCGATCGATGTACTAGGACGAATAAGTGTCAGATGCAGTTCCCGCCTTGGGCGCTCTCGCATACTTCAGCCAGAAAGCACTTCGCGCACTCGGGTTTACGTGCTCTGCATATCTCACGTCCATGCTTGATGATCTGGGTATTCCATGGGATCCAGTGATCCCGGGGCAGTATATCCATCAGCTCATATTCCGCTTTTACAGGATCCAAAGTATCCGTCAGTCCAAGCCTTCTGGATACTCTTTTAACATGCGTATCAACCACTATCCCCGGTTCCCTGAATACGTGACTTCTGACCACATTGGCTGTCTTGCGGCCTACTCCGGGGAGAGAGGTCAGTTCATCTATCCCGCAGGGTATTTTTCCGTTGAAACGCGAAAGCAGTTCAGCCGCAGCCTCCTTTATATGAAGCGCTTTGTTATGATAAAAGCCCGTCGGCTTAACATCCTGTTCCAGTTCTTTTATATCCGAAGCCGCAAAGCTTTCAAGATCCGGATACTTTTTAAAAAGCCCCTTTGTTACCTGATTCACCCGCTCGTCAGTGCATTGAGCGCTCAGGATAGTCGCAAACAGCAGTTCATAGTCTTTTTCGTATTCCAGATAGCAAACCGTATCCGGATAATGTGCGTCGATCAGTTCTATTATTGTCTGAAGCTTCTTTTTTGTCATAATAATCATTTATCAGAGAAGGTATTCCGGAACATTCTTCAGTACGATCGCAGAATGGCTCTCCATCATCAGGCTGATAACACCGTTATCGGAACGATATATTTCCGCTTTGAAATCATATCCGCGATCGCTCGTTTCGATCATACGTATAAGAGTCATCTGATCAGTTATGCCGATCTCCCATACCGGAATGGTCACTATGGATCGGTTATCGTTATTATTTACCGCCACCACGAACATATCACAGTCATCAAAACGTCCGAACGCGATAGCGCCGTATTCACTGGCGAGGAATTTGATAGAACCGGTCTTCAGCGCTGTATAAGACTTATGCATTACAAGCATTTCACGGTAAAAGTCCAGCAACGACCGATTCTCTCTGCCCCACGGATATGTCCTTCGGTTATCCGGATCTGTCCAACCGGTTACGCCCGCCTCGTCTCCGTAATACACGCACGGAGCACCGGGCCATGTCACCTGTATAACTACAGCCTCCCTCATTACGGCTTCATTGATGCCTTCACCGGCTGCACCGGCTCCAAGGCTTTCCAGTCTCCCGACCCTTCTGTTCGTCCGGGTCAGAAAACGGGAGTGGTCATGGTTTGACAACTCGTTCATGGCCACAAGCAGAGACTGATGATTGAGCATCGACATATGATGCAGCATAGCGCCAAAAAAGGCTTCGTTGTTATTGAGCATTTCGGAACGGAAAGAGTCGCTATGCTTCTCCATGCCGGTCAGAAACCATGTAACGGGCTCCATGAACGCTTCATAATTCATGATGCTGTCCCACTCACCGCCTCGCAGCCATTTATGTGACGCTTCGTAATTCTCGGCAAGTATCAGGGCATCAGGATTTGCTTCCTTCACTGCTTTCCTGAATTTACGCCAGAAAGCGTGATTATATTCTTCCGAGTGTCCGAGATCCGCCGCCACATCAAGCCGCCATCCGTCGCAGTTAAAAGGCGGCGATACCCATTTGCGGGCAATCCCGAGTATATATTCCTCCAGCTGGGGAGATTCTTCATAATTCAGCTTCGGCAGCGTATCATGTCCCCACCAGCCGTCATAATCACCGTTATCAGGCCAATTATCACTGAAAAACTTGAAAAAACTGTGGTACGGGCTGTCCTTATCGCGATACGCGCCTTTTGCATACCCCGGAACATTATCATAGATCAGCTGCCTGTCAAGCCATTTATTAAACGAGCCGCAATGATTGAAAACTCCGTCCAGTATGACCTTGATCCCTCTTGCGTGCGCTTCGCTCACAAAATCGGCAAAATACGCATTGCTCGCTTCAAGGTTTTCCATATCCGTCACGCGCCTGATATAACGTTCCGCGTGCGCGTTATTTTTATCCCCCTCCATGAGCAGCTCTCCGCCATCGTGGATGATCACGCCGAAATGAGGGTCTATATGGTCGTAATCCTGTGTATCATATTTATGATTTGACGGTGAAACAAACAGCGGATTAAAATAAATGACCTCTACACCAAGCCATTGCAGATAATCCAGTTTACTGCGTACTCCTTCCAGATCTCCTCCGTAAAACTCCACAGTCCCCTTGATATCGGGAGTCTTGCTCCAATCATGCACTCTCCTGACATGACTGTCCAGATAATAATATTCGTTTGTCATGACATCATTGGATATTGACCCGTCACAAAAACGATCGGTGAATATCTGGTACATAACGGCGCCCTTAGCCCAGTCCGGAGTCTTAAATCCGGGCAAAAGCCTGAAGTTATATGTCGGATTAAGATCCTCTGCCGCACCGAGCCTGTTATAATAATACACCTTATTGCCGCAGTGTATCATAAAATAGTAATTCGTGTTTTCATCGGTAAGCTGAATACTGCCTTCATAGTAATCGAACATAGAATCACAGCTGACTACCTGCATTATCTTTCGTGCATTCCCTACCATCAGGACAACAGCAGAAGCATTACCCCTGGCAACTCTGAGCCTTAAGCGGACCATCTCCCACGCATCCGGCTCAGGCGGAATACGGTACCTGGAACTTCCGTCACTATATACAGCGCGCCTTACGAATTCCTTTGTCATATATTCGGTATTTGATTCCGCCATCGATTCTACCGGCGCAAACACTGTTTCGGCAGTATCTGCATCCTGATGCGTTCTCTCATAACCGGGATGTTCGTAATCCATAACTAAACCTCGAATTTATATTTAGATCCTTTGTCTGCCTTTACTTGTGTGCAAAGAATCCTTTTCTCGACTATCAACATAATCGATATGATTATACCACACCTTCTGAAATTTCGCAATCAAAACCCATATCGATTTCGTAAAAGGAAAAAAGGACAATCTTGCGACTGTCCTTTTTTGGAGAAGGTATTTTTGTTACTTATGGGGTGTAGCAAAAACTATATAATGTATTGGGGTTTACGAGTATTATTATAGCATGAAACAAAATGAAGTGTTCACAAAGTTCACAAAACATTATAGTAATTTTTGTGCACTTTAGACAAACAATGCTTCAAATTCATCCTTTCCGATACGTTCCTTCTCTACCAGTAAAGCGGCGCAGCTATGAAGCACTTCAATATTCTCGCGCAGTATCTTCAATGCCTGTTCATAGCAATCATCAATGATCCTCTTTACCTCTTCGTCAATACGGTTGGTGACATTCTCACTGAAAGTCCGGGTATGTGCAAGATCCCTGCCGATAAATACCTCATCATCATCATGTTCATAGTTGACCAGACCGATGCTTTCGGAAAAGCCGTAACGGGTCACCATATTACGCGCCAACGCTGTAGCATTTTTGATATCCTGAGACGCGCCTGTGGTAATATCGTCAAAGATTATACTTTCCGCAGCTCTTCCGCCCAGATCCACTATGATCTGCTGCATCATATGCCCCTTGGTGTCAAACATCTCATCCTTATCCGGAAGCGGCATGGTATATCCGGCAGCTCCCTGTCCTGTAGGAATAACCGAAACTGTATAAACCGGTCCCACATCGGGCAGAAGGTGGAAAAGTATCGCATGACCCGACTCATGATATGCAGTGATCTTCTTCTCTTTTTCGGAAATGATACGGCTCTTGCGTTCAGTTCCTATCCCGACTTTGATAAAGCTCTTCTTGACATCCTCGGCAGTAATATAGGATCTGTCGTTTTTGGCGGCGACTATGGCCGCTTCGTTCATCAGGTTTTCCAGATCGGCTCCGGTAAAACCTGCTGTAGTCTGAGCGATCTGCTTCAGATCTATATCCTCTGCCAGCGGTTTGTCTTTAACATGAACACCGAGTATCTCTTCACGTCCTTTCACATCGGGACGTGGAACCATGATCTTGCGGTCAAAGCGTCCGGGACGCAATATCGCGGGATCCAGTATATCCACGCGGTTTGTTGCCGCGAGTACTATAATGCCTTCATTGACACCGAATCCATCCATTTCTACCAGCAGCTGGTTAAGCGTCTGTTCCCTTTCATCATGTCCGCCGCCCATACCTGTACCGCGCCTGCGGGCAACAGCATCGATCTCATCAATAAAGACTATGCAGGGCAGGTTATGTTTTGCTTCCTCAAACAGATCACGGACGCGGGAGGCACCTACTCCCACAAACATTTCCACAAAATCCGAACCGGATATCGAAAAGAACGGAACATCCGCTTCCCCTGCGATCGCCTTGGCAAGCAGTGTCTTACCGGTTCCGGGAGGTCCTTCAAGTAATACGCCCTTCGGGATTCGGGCACCCACCTTTGTATATTTACCGGGATTCTTAAGAAAATCCACTATTTCAGCCAGATCCTCTTTTTCCTCCCTTAATCCGGCCACAGAGCTGAAATTGAATTTCTTGGACATGTCCGATGCCAGCTTGGCTCTCGACCTGCCAAAATTCATCACCTTCGCGTTGGCACCGCCTCCCGCTCCGCCGGTCATCATGGAAAACATGACTACAAAGATCACGAGCACTACTATATACGGAAGTACTGAGGTCAAAAACCAGTTAGGTTTGCTGACTTTATACATAATATAGGGAATATTCAGTTCTCTGGCGATATTTTCAATCTCTCTTACGTCAGAGCAGTAGAACTGTCCGTACTTTCCGGTATCGAGCAGAAGATTTATACTTCCGGTGGGCACATCCTCATAAGGAGTGATCTCGACCCTTCTTACTTTTCCGGTCTGAGCCTCGTTATAAAACTGTGTAAATGTATAGCTTTCCTTACCGGCTCCGAACA
>JAILRI010000195.1 GCA_024698555.1 Lachnospiraceae bacterium | reverse complement strand
TCGGCGCATTAGTCCAGTTATTTCGCGATCGATGTACTAGATCGGGAAATCCTGAATGACCGGGTAACGGTATCTTTAGATTGGGATCATTAAAGACGGAAATTTGTAACTGATAAGGATCCTTCGTCGCGTTTAAGGATGAGATTCGTTATACCGTAGGTTTTTGTACGGTCATCCCGAACCGAAACGGAGGGTCCTTTTAAAAGTAATGAGAAAATTGTTATCCCGGACAGCGTTATGAGTTACCGGGGTTGAGGAGGTAATTAAAGCATGAAATATGGCTCCTTTTTGATAAAATACGCCGAGATCGGAATAAAAGGGCAGAACCGGTATGTATTTGAGGATGCGCTGTGCGACCGGATCAAACGCAAACTGCTCAAAGTTGCGGATGGCTTTAAATGCATACGTGAACAGGGCAGGATACTGGTGGAATGCCCAGACTGTTACGATTACGATGAAGCGATTGCCGCTATCAGGACAGTATTCGGTGTATGGGCGATCTGTCCCGCCATCGTTATAGAGGATGCTTCCTGGGATAATCTGACCCGGTGTGTGGGGGATTTTATCGAAGAGCGTTTTCCTGACAGGCATTTTACCTTTAAAGTATTTGCCAGAAGAGCCGATAAGCGCTATCCGATGGAAACTCCCGAGATCTGTTCCGAAATGGGTTCATATCTGCTTGAAAGGTTTCCCGATCTGAAGGTGAATGTTCATGAACCTGATATAAAGCTCCAGGTGGAGATCAGGACCCAGGCGTATGTATTCTGCGATACCATACCCGGACCGGGAGGTATGCCCGTGGGCGCCAACGGCCGTGCCATGCTGCTGCTCTCGGGAGGTATAGACAGTCCCGTGGCAGGGTATATGATAGCCAAACGCGGAGTATATATTGACGCGGTGTATTTTCACGCGCCTCCCTATACCAGTGAAAGAGCCAAACAGAAGGTTGTCGATCTGGCGCGGCTGATCAGCGTATATACCGGTCCCATAAGGCTTCATGTGGTGAATTTTACGGATGTGCAGCTGGCTATCATCGATAAATGTCCTCGTGAGGAGCTTACTATCATCATGAGGCGGTATATGATGAGGATAGCCGAACACTTTGCAGGTGAGAGAAGGAGCCTGGGACTGGTGACCGGCGAGAGTATAGGTCAGGTCGCATCCCAGACCATGCAGGGACTGGCGGCGACCAATGCTGTATGCACCATGCCTGTTTACAGGCCGCTGATCGCGTTTGACAAGCAGGATATAGTGGATATCGCGCTCAAGATCAATACATATGAAACATCCATTGAGCCGTATGAGGACTGCTGTACGATTTTTGTCGCGAAGCATCCCAAGACTAAACCAAGGATAGATATCATAGAAAGATCCGAAAAGAAGCTTGAAGGAGTTATTGAGGAGCTGGTAAAGACTGCGATCGACACGGTGGAGATAATTGATATTGAGTGAAAGATGATTAACAGATCTTTAAATAAAAATAGGAGAAGCGTGTATGCGCTTCTCCTGAAGGTACATCATTCACAAAACGACCGGTCTGACGCAATGAATGCGTTCGGCTCCGTCATTGAAGAA
Source organism: Lachnospiraceae bacterium (assembly GCA_024698555.1). Taxonomy (GTDB): domain Bacteria; phylum Bacillota; class Clostridia; order Lachnospirales; family Lachnospiraceae; genus RUG11977. The sequence continues at coordinate 15,988 of JAILRI010000195.1, read as the reverse complement.
TGTCTCTGATCCGGATCAAAAACTCAGATCAGGTAAGGCTTTAACGACTCAAGAATACCGTCAAGGTTATCCTCGGTGTGGATGTTCAGATCGATGGGCGTGGAAAGATCAAGGCTGAAGATACCCATGATGGACTTGGCATCGATAACATATCTGCCTGATACAAGATCAAAATCCGAATCGTACTTTGTTACGGTATTAACGAACGATTTAACCGCATCGATAGAATTTAAGCTGATTTTAACTGTTTTCATGATTATTCTCCTTTCAAATTCGTTTTTTCCCATAAGCATTTATGTTTTACAATGCCTATGATACAGTTAAAACGCGGAATAGTCAATATACAGAGTTTATAAACTTTTTTGGCGCGAATTTTACTGATATGCGTGTATTTGTTAATGGTGCACTAAAAACGAAGATGGATATTGTGCAATATTACCATAACGTTATAAACTGACATATTTTTATCAAGTTCCTGTAAAATTTCTTAAGGAATCGCGGTGAAACGCTATATCAGCATTTACCTGAAATGTGATCGGAAAGAAGTTTTGCCGGTGAGTATGATCTGTGAGGTCAAAATGATGGAAAATTCGGCGTATCAGGCTCTTGCGGGAAAGAAAGTCGCTTTCCTAAGCCTGGGGTGCAAGGTCAATTCGTATGAAACAGACAGGATGAGAGAACAGTTCGCGTCTGCGGGTGCCCATATATGCGATTTTGAAACTCCGGGCGCGGATGTAGTCATAATCAATACCTGTTCGGTGACCAATATAGCTGACCGTAAATCAAGACAGATGCTTCACAGAGCCAGACGCTTAAGCCCCGATGCCCTGATCGTAGCGACAGGCTGTTATGCGCAGGCTTTGGGGGAAGCGGTTGTTTCTTCGCAAGATGCGGACTTATCGATCGGAAACGGACTGAAAAACGATATACTGAACAAAGTCTGTGAGGCAATATCTGAAAAAGCATGTTTCTCAGACGGATCTTTTGCGGAAACGGAAGAAAATCCCGATAATATCTGTTTATCGGATCATACCAGAGCATTCATAAAGATACAGGACGGATGCGATCAGTTCTGTTCCTACTGCATCATCCCGTATGTGAGAGGCAGGGTTTCTTCAAGACCGGAAAAAGACGTACTGGATGAGATAGAACGTATGGCCGGGGCGGGTTTTAAAGAAGTGGTCCTCACAGGGATACATCTGAGCTCCTACGGAATAGACCGTTACGAATATGCCGCCCAAAACGGATTTGATTCGAAACCTCTGCTGGAGCTGGTGAAGAAAGCTTCGGATATAGATGGGATCAAAAGGATAAGGCTTGGCTCACTTGAACCGAGGATCATCACAGAAGAATTCGCGTATGAGCTTGCAAAGCTTGATAAGTTCTGCCCCCAGTTTCATCTTTCACTGCAAAGCGGATCAGATGCTGTTCTGAAACGCATGAACAGGCATTATACGACCGATGATTACCTGAAGTCTGTTGAAATACTTGAGCGTGCCTTTGAATATCCGGCCATAACTACAGACATTATCGTCGGATTTCCTTCAGAATCGGAAGAAGAATTTGAACAAACCCTCGCGTTTGCCGAAAAGATCGGTTTTTTGAAAATTCATGTATTTAAGTATTCCAGACGTAAAGGGACAAAAGCCGACGAGATGCCGGGACAGACAGATGAACGGATAAAGACGCAAAGATCCGAAAGACTTCTGAAAACAGACGCGCTCAACAGAAAAAACTATTTATCCCGGTTTATAAATACAGACACAGATGTCCTTTTTGAACAGATCATGGAAGAAAAAGGTCACAGATTCCTTAAAGGCCTGACTGACAGATACGCGGAAGTAATAGTAGAGCCTGAGGCTGAAGAGGCGGATGCCAAAGAACTGATAAATGATATCAGGCGATGCCATATCTGCAGGCTCGGCTCTGACGGAATACTGTACGCAAAGCTGATGGACCTGTGATGAAATCTGTGCTTGAAAAAACCATACACACGGTGTATAATGAGATGATGGTTTACTTTATATAATTGTATTGGAGGCTTTTATGGAAAACATGAACAACACCCAGTATTTCAAAGTTCCGCAGGATAACAACGCGATGGTTAAAGATACCATTGACAGTGTATATCTGGCTCTTACGGAAAAGGGATATAATCCCGTCAGCCAGATCGTCGGGTATATCATGTCCGGTGATCCGACTTATATTACGAGCCATAACGGAGCCCGCAGCCAGATCATGAGAGTGGAGCGCGATGAGATCATAGAGGAACTGCTGCGCGATTATATTGCCAATAATTTTGAACAGTAAGGAATTCAATATGCGCATCATGGGTCTTGATTTTGGAACAGTCACCTGTGGAGTGGCATTGAGTGATGAGCTGCTGCTTACAGCGCAGCCCCTTGAAACCATACGCAGAAAACATGCTAACAAGCTCCGCCAGACCCTTGCCAGGATCGAGGAGCTGATCGTTCAGTATAAGGTGGAACGCATAGTTCTCGGTCTTCCGCTTAACCTGTCCGGTGACGAGGGCTCAAGGGCTGCCGCCTGCAGGGATTTTATGGAAGCTCTCGAAAGACGTACCGGCCTGGAAGTGATCATGCAGGATGAAAGGCTTTCTACCGTGGAAGCTCACAGGGTACTCGATGAAGCGGGACTGGATCATGAGGACAAAAATAAAGTCGTTGATAAGATAGCTGCTGCCATCATACTGCAGAGTTATCTTGACAGCATATACAATCAAAAAGACCGGTAAACGGCAAAGATGAAACGGAGATCATATAATGGAAAATACAATTGTTTTTACCGATACCGACGGAATGGAAGTTGAACTGACCATCATAGCCAAGACTCAGTTTAACGGAAATACTTATCTTCTGGCTCAGGATATCGATGACGAAGATGACTCCGAAGAGGAAGCTCTCGCCTATATCATGATCGAAAAAGACAATGACGGCGAGGACAGCGTATATGAGATCGTTGAGGACGATAAAGAGATTGAGGCCGTAGCCTCGATCTTTGAAGAACTGCTGGAAGGCGAGTTTGAGCTGGTTCCCGACGAAGAATGAGTTTTATAAAGGATATTAAATGACAAAAAAGAAGTTTATTACACCGGAGCCGCAATTTGACAATCCGGTGGTGAAGGTTATACCTTTGGGCGGTCTGGAACAGATAGGCATGAATATTACCGCCTTTGAATACGGGGAATCTATCATAGTTGTTGACTGCGGTCTGGCATTTCCCGAAGATGAGATGCTGGGCATCGATCTGGTCATACCCGATGTTTCCTATCTGAAGGATAATATCGAAAAAGTAAAGGGATATATCATAACGCATGGTCACGAGGATCATATCGGAGCGCTTCCGTATATCCTGAACGAGGTTCCGGCAAATGTGTACGGAACGCGTCTGACCATCGCGCTTATTGAAAATAAGATAAAGGAAAAACCGGTACCCAAGAAGGCCAAGCTCAAGGAGATAAGTTACGGTCAGACGGTCAATCTTGGAGATTTCCGGGTGGAGTTTATCCGTACCAATCATAGTATTGCCGATTCTGCCGCGCTGGCGATCACTTCGCCCGCCGGTTCCATTATACATACAGGGGATTTTAAGGTCGATTACACGCCCGTGTTCGGCGATGTCATAGACCTGATCAGGTTTGCAGAGTATGGAAAAAAGGGTGTTCTCGCTCTTATGTGCGATTCCACCAATGTCATGCGGCCCGGCTTTACCATGTCGGAGCGTACCGTGGGCAAGACCTTTGATACCGTATTTGCCGACAATCCTCACAGCCGTATCATAGTTGCGACTTTTTCTTCAAATGTAGACCGTATACAGCAGATCATCAATTCAGCCGAAAGACATGACCGCAAGGTGGTCATCGAAGGCCGCAGCATGGTAAATGTGATATCCACGGCCAGAGAACTTGGATATATTACAGCAAAGGATACCACGCTCATCGCCATAGAGGATATGAGGATGTATCCTGAAGAGCAGCTGGTACTGATCACTACCGGCAGCCAAGGAGAAGCTATGGCCGCGCTTTCCAGAATGGCCGCCAGTATACACAAGAAGGTTACCATTTCACCCGGAGATGTGGTGATATTCAGTTCTTCACCGATCCCCGGCAATGAAAAAAATATTTCCAGAGTCATCAATGAACTTACGATGAAAGGTGCCAGGGTAATATATCAGGATGCCCATGTATCGGGACACGCGTGTCAGGAAGAGATAAAACTGATATACGCGCTGACTAAGCCTAAATATGCCATTCCCGTTCACGGCGAGTACAGACACCTGTCCGCGCACAGGGAGCTGGCAATGACTATGGGCGTTCCCAAGGAAAACGCATTCATTCTTTCCGCCGGCGATGTTCTTTCTCTGTCAAAGGACAAGGCCATGATCACCGACAAGGTAACGACAGGCGGGATACTTGTGGATGGTCTGGGTGTCGGAGATGTTGGAAATGTGGTGCTTCATGACAGGCAGCTCCTGTCGGAAAGCGGACTTATCATCGTGGCTCTGGCATTTGAAGTGGAGAGCGGAATGATCGTTTCGGGACCTGACATCATTTCCCGCGGATTTGTTTATGTCAAAGAATCGGAAGAGCTTATCGCGGAGCTTACCGATGTGGTCAATGATACTATTGACGATTGCTTCTACAGAAACATAACCGACTGGATGAAACTGAAGAACCGCATCAGAGATGCCCTGAGCGATTATCTGTGGAAGAAGATGAAAAGAAATCCCGTGATACTTCCGATCATCATGGAAGTATAAAACAGAAAATGGCTTTTTACGCTTTAAGTCAGGCAGATAAAAGGATTAAAAGGAGAAACGTAACATGGCAACGGCCGGACGTTCATCAAAGATAGCAAGAGCTCTGCTCAATCTGTCAGTGATCGTACTGACGATAGGCATTGCCGCTATTTTCTATACTGCGGTTGCTTACGGTATAAAGAAGCTTGCCGCGTACTCTTATGATTTTACTTATCAGATATTCGGGGATGTCGCGGTAGAGGCACCTCCGGGAAGAGATGTGAAGGTCACCATTCTTAAGGGCGAAAATTCCATGAATATCGCCAGCAAGCTGGAAGATGCCAGGGTCATAGTGAATAAGTATTCATTTTATGCGAAACTGAAGCTGAAGGAATACGATATCATGCCCGGAACCTTCATACTCAATACCTCGATGTCTTATGACGAAGTACTGGATACGATCACGGACTACACAAAATCGATAGATGCTGAGATAACGGTGGATGAAGTGGAGGATTCCCCCTGATGATCGTAGATGAGCATATAAGCGGATATCTTGACTCCTTGGCAAAAGATCTGCCGGAAAGCCTGAGCAGGCTTGAAAGTGAAGCCTTAAGCACCGGTGTTCCCATAATCAGGCGGGGTATGCAAAGACTGTTAAGATTTCTGCTCCTTAAGGAAAAGCCGGAAGCAATCCTGGAAATTGGGACTGCTGTCGGTTTTTCGACTTTATTTATTTATGAATATGCCCCTGCCTGCGCGCATATAACTACTGTCGAAAAGGTTGAGATGCGCTTGAAAAAAGCCAGAAAGAATCTTGAAGGGTACGAAAGGATAAGCCTGATAGAAGAAGATGCCACAGTTGCTTTAAAAAAAATGGCTGAAAGCGGAAAGATATATGACCTGGTATTCCTTGACGCGGCAAAGGGGCAGTACACTGTATGGCTGGAACCGATACTTGGTCTGATAAGACCGGGAGGCATTCTGGTCACGGACAATGTTCTGCTGGAAGGCAGTATCGCGCGTTCAAAGTTTTCAATAGAACGAAGGGACAGGACCATACATAAGAGGATGAGAGAATATCTGTACATGGTCACTCATGACGAAAGACTCGAAACTGTAATACTTCCCGTGGGAGACGGGGCTGCAGTTTCAGTACGGAAATAAGGAAGGACAGATCGGGATTTGGATAAGGACAGAGTAAAGAAGCCGGAGCTTCTGATGCCGGCAGGTAGTCTTGATGTACTAAAAACCGCGATTGATTTCGGCGCGGATGCCGTATATGTCGGCGGTGACCTCTATAGTCTGAGGGCAAAGGCAAAAAACTTTTCCCATGAGGATATGGTACTGGGAGTGGAATATTGCCGTGACCATAACAAGAAACTCTATGTAACCGTCAATATTACGGCTCACAACAGTGATCTGGACGGAGTCCGCGGGTACCTGAAAGAACTGGATGATATCGGATGCGACGGACTTATCATATCGGATCCCGGGGTATTTGAGCTTGCAGGGGAATACGCTCCGCATATTGAACGTCATATCAGTACTCAGGCCAATAACACGAATTACCTTACATATCGTTTCTGGTACGGCCTGGGTGCCAAAAGGGTAGTAAGCGCCCGTGAACTGTCGCTTGCTGAGATCAGACAGATCAGGGAAAATATACCGGACGATATGGAGATAGAGAGCTTTGTTCACGGCGCTATGTGTATCTCATATTCCGGAAGATGCCTGCTCAGCAATTACCTGGCAGGCAGAGACGCAAACCTTGGAGAATGCACGCATCCATGCAGATGGAAATATTACCTCTGTGAGGAAACCCGTCCCGGCGTATATCTGCCGGTTGAAGAAAATGAAAGGGGAACTTATATTTTCAATTCAAAGGATCTGTGCATGATAGATCATATCCCTGAGCTGGTTGACGCAGGGATCGATTCATTTAAGATCGAGGGACGTATGAAAACCACGCTCTACGCGGCAACCGTGGCCAGAGCGTACCGGGCGGCTATCGATGATTATTTTACGGATAAGGACCAGTATACAGCCAATTTACCCCTTTATTACGAAGAGATAACGAAAGGTACCAACAGGCGATTCTGTACGGGATTCTTTTTCGGAAAGCCCGATGCGCAGTCCCAGGTGTATGAGAACAGCACCTATGTAAAAGATTATATTTATTACGGAACGATCTCCTCTGCTGTACGGGAAGCCGGTTGCAGTATTTGTACACTGGAACAGAAAAATAAATTCAGTGTCGGGGATACGCTGGAGGTAGTTGCGCCCGGAAGCCTCACAGAGCATTTTGTGAAAGTGAATAGGATCCGGGATGACGCAGGAAATGATATGGACAGCTGCCCTCACGCTTCCCGGATGATCACAGTTGATCTTGAGGGCGCGCCGGCAGAAGACGGTAATCTGCTGCGGGGCAGGGCTTAATGTCATCAGTAAAAGCACTGATCAGATCAGTATTTCCACAAAAAACTTCGGGTAGCTATGAATTTTGGGAGGCAGCATGCAGGAACTCTCTCGAGCGACTATAATGAACCTTTCGGCCGGGTCGACGGTGTACGCCAGAGGTATACAGCTGTTTAAGAATAATTCGGTCAAAAGCCTTTCGGTACAGCGTGTTACTGGTCAGGTAAAGATAAGTGTTATCGACAGCTTCGAATACACTGTGACCATAGATGAGAAAGAAGATACCGAGATAGTATATACTTGTAACTGCGCTGAGTTTGTCAAGGGGAAAGGCGCCTGCAGGCATGTGGTGGCAGGTTTGTTTGCTTTGCTCAAGCATCAGGAGCATGAACATATGAAGTCTCTTCCCACTCCCGAAGACAGGCGCGCATGTGCCTTGATGGATGCGTTCAGGGGTCAGGATGATCTGGTGCATGCCGTAGAGGTCTATCATATCGAGCCTGTGATTACCGTACCGCGCATGCTGGGAACCAGCGAATCTGTCGCGTACTTAAGTCTTAAATGCGGTCATGACAGGCTTTATAAGATCCAGAACCTGAAAAAATTTGTATGGGATTATCTGCAGAAAAATGATATTGTTCTTGGAAAGGACTTCAGGTTTATATACTTCGAAAGTGAATTTGACCGTTCTTCCCAGGAGATCCTTTTATTTATAAGTGAAGCGCTCGATGTGCTCGGACTGGATGAGAGCGGCAATACATCGCGTGTTTTTGAGCGTTCCAGAATGATGCTTACCCAAAGTCTCCTGCTGCGTCTCATCAAAACCATCGGAAAAGGAACCTTTACGCTTAATCTGTACGATTCCAACTATGAGAGCGTCAGGGTGTTTGAACAGAATCCAAATATCAAATACGATCTGGATATGGTGGACGACGCGATAATGCTGGATTATCGTGATAAAGAAGCAGTGATACCGCTTTCAAAGAACGGAGAGCTCATATATTATAACGGTGCCGTGTTTATCCCCGATGAAAGATTCAAACGCAATTATGCTCCGTTTTTCAATAATCTGGGCTTTGAAAAACCTGCTCTTATCTTTAGAGGAGACAATAAACAGCGTTTTCTTGAGGAAGTCCTTCCCAAGATCGGCGACAGCATGGATATAGATATACCTGATGAACTGGCTGACAGGTATATTTCGCCCGAGTTTAGATGCAGCATATATTTTGACCGTTATGTGAGCGCTGTAAAAGCAGAGGTGCATTTCCATTATGGTGAATTTGAATTTAATTCCTTTGAAAACCCCAAATCGGATTATTATATCATCATCAGGAATTCAAACGCGGAAGAAGCTGTGCTTGACGAGCTTGAAAATATGGGGTTTGAAGCCAGAAGCGGGTTTTATCTGTTAAAGAATGAATCCGGGATCTATGATTTCCTGACAGGTGACAGAAGCAGTCTGGCGGCTTATGCAGACCTGTTTTATTCCGAGGAGTTCAAAAAACTGAAGATCGTAAGCGGCAAAGGCTTCAATATCGGCCTGCGGGTGAGCAGCGATATGGATCTGCTGGAGATGGATTTCGGTTATTCGGATATGAGTCCCGATGAATTACAGAATCTGTTCAGGCATTTAAGAGTACGTAAAAAATATTACAGACTTCAGGACGGAAGTTTTATCGATCTGACAAATCCGGATTTTGTAAATCTGATGGATATTTTTGACAATCTGGGGATTTCATCGAAAAATATAGGTGAACATGGGATCAAACTGGTCAAAAGCAACGCTTTTTATCTGGAGGACGCTTTTGCCGAATGCGGGTTCAATGTCAGGAAGAGCGATGATTTCGTTCAGCTGATCGATAATATACGTAATGCCAGACAGGAAAATTATGATATACCGGGCGGTATTAACGCGGAACTGAGAGGATATCAGGAAGTCGGCTACAGATGGCTGATGACTCTGGCACATAACAGCCTCGGAGGGATCCTGGCCGATGATATGGGTCTGGGAAAAACACTGCAGACCATAGTTTATATAGAGGCTGAAAAGCATCGCAGCGGATCGTCAAAGCATTTTCTGATCGTATGTCCGAGTTCCATAATATATAACTGGATGGACGAGATCAACAATTTCGCGCCTGATATCAGCGTTCGGGTCGTGACCGGTGTTCCCGAAGACAGGCACAAGGCTATAGAGGATTATGTGAACTGTGATGTGCTCATCACCTCTTATCCGCTGATGAGACGTGATGTTTCCGTATACAGGAAATATGTATTTGACACGGTCTTTCTTGACGAAGCACAGTTCATCAAAAATGCGGCTTCCATGAACGCCCAGTCGGTCAAGCAGCTGCGCGCGCAGCACAGGTTTGCCCTGACCGGAACGCCAATTGAAAATTCGCTTTCGGAGCTGTGGTCGATATTTGATTTTATCATGCCTAATTTCCTGATGGCGCACAGCCGCTTCGTACAAAGATATGAGAAGCCTATAATCAACGGGGATCAGAAGGCCTTATCAAGTCTGAACATGCGTATTCAGCCATTTGTAATGCGCAGGATGAAAAAGGATGTCCTTAAGGAGCTGCCCGGAAAGCTTGAAGAAAAGATCGTTACACCGCTCAATGACGAACAGAAAAAGCTTTATATCAGCTATGTAGGCAGCATACGTTCGGATCTTTTCGATGAGATAGAAGAAAAGGGTATAGAGAAGAGCAGGATAAAAATACTTGCGGCACTCACCAGATTGCGCCAGATATGCTGTCATCCCTCTACTTTCCTCGATGATTATCAGGGAGGAAGCGGTAAGCTCGATCTTTTGCTGCAGCAGCTGGACAATGCGGTTGCAAACGGTCACAGAACACTTGTATTTTCACAGTTTACATCCATGTTGGACATTATCCGCAGGGAACTGGATGAAAGACAGATAGGATATTTCTATCTGGACGGACAGACGGTACCGAAGGATCGTCTGGATATGGCAAAGCGGTTTAACAGCGGCGAGGGAACCATATTCCTGATATCGCTCAAGGCCGGCGGCACCGGGCTTAATCTGGTGGGTGCCGATACGGTCATACACTATGATCCCTGGTGGAATCCGGCAGTGGAGGATCAGGCTACCGACAGGGCATACCGTATCGGTCAGACGAACAATGTATATGTACTGAAGCTGCTGACAAAAGGAACCATAGAAGAAAAGATATATAAGCTCCAGCAGAAGAAAAAGGAACTTTCGGATTCGGTGATACAGTCCAAGGAGGTATTTATCAGTTCGCTCACAAAAGAAGAACTGCAGGATATCTTCACATTCGACGGGATATGATCATTCGTTTATACGGGAGAAGACCATATCGTATCCGTCGTTTCCGTAGTTAAGAGAACGATTTACACGGCTGATGGTGGCAGTCGATGCTCCCGTTTTTTCGGCTATGTCCAGATAGGTGTTACCGGCACGCAGCATGGAGGCTACTTCAAACCGCTGCGCGAGTGAAAGCAGTTCGTTTATGGTGCAGACATCTTCGAAAAAACGATAGCACTCGTCACTGTCCTTCAGACTTAAGATCGCGCTGAAGAGATGATCTACTGCTTCGGTGTGTATTTTGGGGTTCATTTTGGTTCTCCTTTAAGTATGTGTAATTTATTACTATGATATTTTACAACTTTACATCATTAAAGTAAAGAACATTTTTATTATTTATGATCCGGGAGATTATTGATGTCCGAAAATGTACTGAAAAAAGGCGTTGAATATGAAGGAGAAGTTGTCAGGACGGATTTTCCGAACAAGGGTGTTGTTTATATCGATGACGCGAAGGTTATCGTTAAGGGTGCCCTGTCCGGCCAGAAGATCCGTTTTACGATAGGAAAGCTGCGTAACGGCAGGGCGGAAGGCAACTTAAAAAGTGTGCTCGAAAGATCACCGCTGGAAGACGTGCTGCCTGCGTGTCCGCATTTTGAAATGTGCGGCGGATGCACTTACCAGCGTCTTTCTTATGAAAAACAGCTGGAGCTTAAAAACGCGCAGGTAAAAAGGCTGCTGGACCAGGTGGTCGGGTATGAATATGATTTTAAAGGCATCTGCCCAAGTCCCAATCCCTGGGGATACAGAAACAAGATGGAGTTCTCCTTCGGTGACTGTGAAAAGGGCGGCGAGCTGACTTTGGGACTTCACAGAAAAGGAAGCTTCTATGATATCCTGCAGGTAACGGATTGCAGGATCGCGGGCCAGGATTTCAATGATATAATAAAATGCGTTGTGGAGTGCTGCCGTAAATATGGAATATCCTACAGCCATAAGCTTACACACCACGGATACTTAAGACATCTGCTCATCAGAAGAGCCGCTACTACGGGAGAGATACTGGTAAATCTGGTAACGACCTCCGAATGGAAGGACGGAATAGTCACGGAAACCGGTTTTTTAGGGGAACTAAGAGATAATCTCCTCAGTCTTAACTTAAACGGAAGCGTAGTGGGATTCCTTCATTCGATCAATGATGATCCCGCGGATACCATTAAGGCCCAGCATACCGAGATCCTTCATGGTAAAGAATTCTTTTTTGAGGAAATAGCGGGTCTGTATTTTAAGATAACGACTTTTTCATTCTTTCAGACCAATTCCTTTGGCGCGGAGGTGCTCTACAATACTGTAAGGGACTTTATCAGATCGACATTTGACAGGGATAAAAAGCCTGGAGTTGTTTTTGATCTGTATACCGGTACCGGTACTATCGCGCAGGTGCTCTCACCCATAGCCGATAAGGTTATCGGGGTGGAGATAGTTGAGGAAGCGGTCAGATCGGCCCGGGAAAACGCAGCGCTTAATGCTCTGGAAAACTGTGAGTTTATATGCGGAGATGTGCTTAAGGTCATAGATAACATAGAGGAGCGTCCGGATATCATCGTTCTTGATCCCCCGCGTGAAGGGATCCATCCAAAAGCGCTGTCAAAGATAATTGCTTACGGTGCCGGGACTATTGTTTATATATCCTGCAAGCCCACAAGTCTGGTAAATGATCTGGTGGCTCTGCATGAAGGCGGATACCGTGTAAAAATGGTCAAGTGTGTGGATCTTTTTCCGCAGACCGTTCATGTGGAAACGGTATGCCTGATCCAGAAAGAAGAGTAAAGGATAACCGATATGTTTTATCTGGCGATCATACCCAGCATCATACTGCTGATAATTATTATTAAAAGTGATAAAATAGAAAAAGAACCGGCGTCTCTCCTTATAAAGCTTTTCATTTTCGGAGGCCTGACGACCATTACCGCGATGCTCATCGGATGGGCAGGTACTGAGCTTCTTTCGGAATTTGTTGACGAAGGAACACTTTTGTTCGCGTTTGTTGACAATTTCTTTCTGACAGCCCTGGTGGAAGAAGGCGGTAAATATTTTGTCCTGAAGAAGACTACATGGAAACATCCGGCGTTCAACTATACTTTTGATGCCGTAGTGTATGCCGTATGCGCGTCTCTTGGCTTTGCGACCATTGAGAACATCCTGTATCTGATAGACGGGTCGGTTGGCGATGCCATCGGCAGAGGACTTCTGGCTGTTCCAGGACACGCGATCGATGCTGTCTTTATGGGATATTATTACGGAATGGCAAAGCTTGCGTCTGCGGGAGGGGATGAGGTACGATCGAAGGCGTGCAGGAAAAAAGCACTCATCGTTCCGATGCTTCTACACGGATTTTACGATTTCTGTCTGGGAACGGAATATGATATATTCCTTGTTGTTTTCTTTGTGTTTGAGATCGTGATCACTGTTGTGACCATTAAACGGTTCAGAAAGCTGTCAAAGGAAGACCGTATCATTTACGGACAGAATGAGTCCGGAGCCGGAGATGAACAACAATTTTGAAAATAAACAGTAACAGATGATGAGGGAAATCTAAAATGAAAATAGTTATTGTAGGATGTGGCAAGGTTGGACTTACGCTTGTAGAATATCTTCTTAAGGACAGGCATGAGATAACTGTGGTAGATAAGAATGCCATGAGGCTCAAGAACGCTCTTTCCAATCTTGATGTCATGACTTATGTCGGGGACGGAACCAGCTTTACAACTCTGAATAACGCAGGGATATCGTCCGCCGATCTGCTGATCGCGGTCATGAATTCCGATGAAATGAATCTGCTGTGTGCCGTTATCGCGAAAAAAGCAGGTAATTGCAAAACCATAGCCAGAGTCCGTAATCCGGTATATACGAGTGAGCTTGAGTTCCTGAAACGGGAGCTGGATATTTCCATGATCTTTAATCCGGAGCTTGCGGCAGCCGTAAAGATCTCAAGGATATTCAACTTCCCTACGGCAGAAAGAATAGAGGTCTTTGCCAACCGCGCGGTGGAGCTCATCCACTTCAGGATGAAGCAGGATTCCAAGCTTTGCGGTGTATCACTTGCCGATATAAGGTCAAAATACCGCTGCAATGTTCTGGTATGTACGGTAGAACGCGGTGATGAAGTGTTTATACCAAGTGGTAATTTTACTCTTCAGGCCGGGGATTATGTAAGTATCGTGGGCTCGCGGGCCAATACCCACGAATTTTTCAGGACCTTCGGAAGCGGTATGCGTAAGATTCCCGACGCCATGATCATAGGCGGCGGAAAGATAGGCTATTATCTGGCCAAGAGCCTGATAGAATCGGGAATCAAGGTCAAGGTCATCGATAATCAGCAGCAGCGCTGCGAAGAACTCGCGGAGCTTTTGCCTGAGGCGGATATCATTTGCGGCGACGGAACAGACAGGAATCTCATTCTTGAAGAGGGGCTGCTGGACGCCTCCGGATTCGCGGCTCTGACCAGTATAGACGAAGAGAATATCCTGCTGAGTCTTTATGCCAGAAAAAAGATCAATTCCAAGATCATTACCAAGATAAACCGGATAAGCTATGAGGATGTTATCGAGCAGATGGATCTGGATACTATCGTGAATCCCAACGTGGTATCTACCGAGCTGGTGGTGACATTTGTACGTTCCATGCAGTATACCATGGACAGTAATATCGAGACCTACAGGGCGCTCAATGACGGCAAGGCTGAGGCTCTGGAATTTGCCGTAAAGGAGGGCTCAAAGGTAGTGGGAATTCCGCTGATGGAGCTTAAAAGAAAGCCCAAAGTTCTGATCTCATGCATAATCAGAAACGGCAAGGTTACCATTCCCGGAGGCCAGGATACCATAGAGGTCGGAGATAATGTTATCGTGGTGCATACTCTGGATGATATAAACAATCTGGATGATATTCTTGCGTAAAAAGGCATTACGGCATGATCATTGCGGGGGTTTTTAAGAGGTTTTAAAATGAATTACGGCGTTGTAAAATATATACTGGGCTGGATATTGATCGCGGAAGCGGTTTTTATGCTGTTTCCTGTAACAGTCGGGATCATATACGGGGAGAACCAGCTGTGGTGGTATCTTCTTACTTCGGGGATATGCCTGGTTTCGGGATTTCTCCTGTGCTTTAAAAAGCCCAAACGGGGCGGGCTTTATCTGAAGGAAGGCTATTTTGTGGTAGCGCTGGGGTGGATACTCATGTCGGCATTCGGCGCTTTTCCGTTTGTTCTGACCGGTGAGATCCCGAATTACATGGACGCGTTTTTTGAGACCGCGTCAGGCTTTTCAACTACCGGAGCCACTATTATCACGGATCTTACAGTGATCTCAAAGACTACGCTGTTCTGGCGCAGCTTTCTGCATCTGCTGGGCGGCATGGGCGTGTTCCTGTTCCTGTCGGCGTTACTGCCTATGATCGGCGGCAATTCTGCCAATCTGATGAAGGCTGAATCCACCGGACCTTCTATTGACAAGCTTGTACCCAGGATCAAGGATACAGCCTTTATCCTGTATGCCATGTATCTTGCCATGGGACTGCTGGAAGTTATAGCGCTGCTTATCTGCAGGATGCCGCTTTTTGAGAGTCTGACACTTACTTTCGGAACTATCGGTACCGGCGGCTTCGGATTGCAAAATGACAGCATTGCCTCATATACTCCCGCTGTACAATGGGTGATCACGGTATTTATGCTCATGTCGGGAGTCAACTACAATATGTATTTTCTTCTGGTGATGCGCAAATTTAAGAGCGCTTTTAAAATGGAGGAGGTCAGGCTGTACCTGATAGTATATCTGGTGTCGGTCGTTCTGGTAACTATCAACATCAGAAATCTGTATCCTGTTAAGGATGCCATTCGCGAGGCTGCCTTCCAGTGTTCGACACTGATCACCTCCACCGGATACGCGACAGCTGATTATGATCTGTGGCCTGAATTTTCGAAGAGCATACTGATACTCCTTATGCTGCTCGGGGCCTGCGCAGGCTCCACCGGAGGCGGAATAAAGATGAGCAGGGTGCTGATCCTGTTCAAGAGCGTAAGAAAACAGATACAGATATTTATCCATCCCAGAGCGATCAAAAAGATCAAAATGGATGGAAATACGGTGGAGCATGATGCCGTGAGGGCAACAAATGCTTATATGTCGGTATTTGTCATTGTATTTTCGGTCTCTGTGCTTTTAGTTTCGCTCAACGGGTTTGACTTTACCACGAATTTTACCGCTGTGCTTGCCTGCCTGAATAATATGGGACCCGGTATGAACCTGGTGGGACCCTCCTGCAATTATGCGTTTTTCTCAGGCTTTTCCAAATTCATACTGTCGTTTGACATGCTGGCGGGACGTCTGGAACTGTTCCCGATGCTGCTGCTGATCACGCCAAGGAGCTGGCGAAGACATCTGTAAGAAATGTTTAATGATCGAGTAGGAGGCGGCTTGCCCCCTCCTACTCGATACGATGAGTCATCTCGCGTACAAG
>JAILRI010000170.1 GCA_024698555.1 Lachnospiraceae bacterium | reverse complement strand
TAGATCAAATGGAAGAAGGGAACAGGACGGGAGAAGATACGGGCAGGATAAGTGAACAGGGTCCGACAGAATAGGAGGCAGGTATGGCAGAAACATTAAGAGAGTTCGCATTGTGGTATCAAGGAATCTTCATGACTCCGGAAGGTTCAATGGCATTTGTTGTCGGGGCTTTTGTCGTCGGCATGTGGATAGCCGGGATTAAAGAGATGAGAGCCAATAAAAAGGCTATGGCTGAAGAGAAAAAAAGGAAAGAGGATCTGGATAAGTTTAACTGAGGCATGTTAGCATAGGAACAGGTGGAGGAGAGATTATGAGCGAAGAGGAGATGTCATTTAGGGAACGTATTGAGGATGCAAAGGAACTTGGATACGGATACGGGATCAATGATCTGAATTTCCCGAGAGCCACCAATAAGGTTTTAGAACCTTTGCTTTATAAAAGTGCTGAGCGCAGGCCGGCTTCAAACGTTTATCTTTATGCCGTGTTTGAAAATGCCTATAATGAAGGCAAAAGGGACAGGACTAATGTTGTCTCGATACGCACGATCGACAGGCCCAGGTTTGACATGACATATATACGCAAAGCATTTGAGACCGGAAGAAACTGGCGCAGAAAATCAAAGGATATGGCTTTTGTCTATGATGATAAATTTTCAGAGCTGATGGGGCAGATCACCCAGGAAGCGGAAAAGAACTGGAATTGGATTGAGGAAATCGATACAGCAATGCTCGACGCATGGATTGCGGGGTTCCGCTATGAGGGCGAAGAAGTGTTCGGGGATGACTATACGCCAAAGCCTCAGAACATCATTGCGTGTGACAGGATGCGGCAGATGAAGAGAATGTATGACCTTGGCGATGAGCCTGAGGGGGACGAACCGCATGAAAAAGCATTCACGAGTTATCTGAATGCCGTTGAAAATCTTGAGAAAACAGGTCATGGAAGCCTTATAGGCTGCCTGAGCTGTCCGAAAGCCTGGAGGGATATGGGCGAGGAAAGCGATGACCGGTCAGACAATTACAGTTGTCACAGGGACTGCAGGGAGACCTGTAAATATATCGAGCTGGTGTGCGGTCAGGAGAAAAAGGCACTAACAGAATATTATATAGTACCGGAGGATGATTACTTTCCTCTGGAGGAAGACATCGAAATATACGGACACTGGTGATGGTCTAGAACGGAACAGGAAAGGAGAAGGCATGAAGGTTATTGTGGATGGCGATGGCTGCGAAAAGCTTGGTAATATCATTGATATATGCCGCAGGGGTAATGTTGAGCTGCATGTTTATCACGACATCGATCATGAGATAGATATGGATTACGGGGTTGAGCATTTTGTAATGACCGGGAATGATTCAGCAGATTATGCGATACTATCGGCGTGCCGGAAGGGAGATGTTGTCATAACTAGGGATGTAGGATTAGCTTCTATGGTCCTGTCGATGAATGTTGCCTGTCTGAATGATAACGGCAGGGAATTCATTACAAGGGATATCGACAATCTACTTGCTGACAGATACATGACTACACTTGAACAGGAGAACGGCATTAAGCGGTTGGACCATGGAAGATGGCTAAGGGCCAAAAAGAAGAACTTTGACACATTCCTGCCTAAGCTTATTGAAAGGGAGAAACAGAAGTTCGCTGTAGCAGGATAAGGTAGTGAAGAGATTATCTTATAAAGTCCGTCATATAGATGTGTAAGACATATCTGAAAGGAATAATAGGTATCAGGAAATGAATAGGTATTCTTATATATGCAGGCTGATGTCAGAATATAGTGATTGGAAAGAAGTTTTGGCAGATAAACATATATCAGTAAAAGAGTCCGGAAAACTTGCCATTCTCAATTATGAGATAGTTGCTGATTTTACGGATCCTGTCGTACAGGAGGCAAGAGGGATAATCATTGACACAGAGACCCTTGATGTTGTCTGTTGGCCGTTCAGAAAATTCGGTAACTTCGGGGAAGGATATGTGGATGACATAGATTGGGATACGGCCCGTGTCCAGGAAAAGATTGATGGGAGTATTGTCAAACTGTGGTTTGTTCGCCGTACAGGTAGGTGGCAATGGTCTACAAACAGCATGATCGATGCGTCTGAGGCTCAGGCGATGGATGGGGCTGTCTCTTTTATGGCATTGATCGGCAGGGCAGAGAATTATAAGGACGTAAATCTTGACCGGCTTGATACTTATAAAACCTATATCTTTGAACTGGTGGCCCCGGAACAGAAGATAGTGATACAGTACGAGTATACGTACCTATACCACATCGGCACCCGTTCAAATATCACGGGCGAAGAATCAGACGATGATATCGGTATCAGAAAACCTACGGAATATCCGCTACATTCACTGTCAGAATGTATAAAAGCTGCCAAGGAATTAAACAGAGAGGAAGAGGATATCCGGCACGAAGGATTTGTGGTCGTAGATGCAAGCTGGCATAGGATCAAGGTAAAATCCCCGGAATATGTTTATGCCCATCACCTGGCGACCTGCCATGTCTATACAAAGAAGAGGATCCTTCCTTTGATAAGGGTAAATGACAGGAGTCTTGAGGAACTGATCGAAACTGCCCCGGACTCTGAAGTATATGTACGGTATTATCAGTGGCAATATGCAGAGCTTAAAAGGGATATCCGGATCGCCATATCAAAGGCACGTGCCATGTATGAAGAATTGGAGCATGACAGGAAAGCAGTAGCCGGGTATCTGAAAAACGAACCGTTGCAGAAATTCTGTTTTAAGGCCTTGGGAAATAACTGGACAGCTACGGAGATATTAAAAGATATACCAGACAGCACAATTGTCAAATTGATTGGGGATTATCCGGGGCAAAACAGATGAAGGAGCGTATGGGGATCAGCAGAAAAGGCTGACTCATGAATGGCAAATTGGAGGTGTTTGTAATGTGTAATCTCGGAGTGGCTGTTGGAATGAAAGGATATGAACAGGGCGCTGATGAGTTTGCGTGGGGGGAAGATATCGGGGGAGAGGCTTTTTGATGAACATAAAGATAAAATAATCCATGGAAGGAAGATGAAATCGATGAAGACAGTACAGACGTATTTACGGGAAGCCGACAGGGAAGGCTTATTAGAGTCAATAGTATATGATGAGCTCTATAATATGGATTTGTTATTGGAGTATCAAGACAAGCCCGTTTCAGAGATTCGGGATGCCATTAAGAAGCGTATGAACGGTCTGATAGAGTATTTACTCTCATTGGAAGTGGTTCCGTCAAATCACGATGTACTCTATATGGTGGAAGCTACTTCTTACGATAAGGAGTATAACCATGAGCATCGTACGCTTACCCGGGTCAATCTTAATGAAATACGGAAAGATATATATGCAAATAGCTATGCTTTTGAGTTTTCGGACTGGGCAGAAACCCTGGGTTACCTTGTGGCAGATAATAAACTGACTCAGGACCATATGACGGAACTGCTGACGCAGTTTCTGCGCGAGATATCCTTTTTCGGGTTCGATCCTGAGGCTCGTCAGGAAAGAGTGAAAGAGGTATATGATGACCTTGAACAGTCGATGAAAGAGATCAAAGAAGGTCTGATAGCTTCTGTGGGAAAATCACTTGAAATGCATGAAAGAGGGCTTGGGCTTCCGATAGATGAAAAGGATCAAAGGCAGTACGATCTTTGGTCGAAAGCTAATGCAGCAGAGAAAAGATATAACAGGTACTGTAATTGGAGGGAACGGAGCCGTATACTGGAAAGCCTGGGTGAGAAGCCCCCGTTATTT
>JAILRI010000166.1 GCA_024698555.1 Lachnospiraceae bacterium | reverse complement strand
ACATATATAAGGGGAAATATCAGGGTATGTACTGTACTCCGTGCGAGTCCTTCTGGACAGAGTCGCAGCTTAAAGACGGGAAATGCCCCGACTGCGGCAGGGAAGTGCATCCGGCAAGTGAAGAGGCTTACTTTTTAAGATTGAGCAAATACGCGGACAGGCTTATCGAACATATCAATTCGCATCCGGAATTCATACAGCCGGTATCCCGCAAAAATGAGATGATGAACAATTTCCTTCTTCCCGGACTTCAGGATCTTTGTATATCGAGAACTACCGTAAAATGGGGTATACCGATGGATTTTGACGACAGGCATACGATATTTGTGTGGATGGACGCTTTGACCAACTATATCACCGGGCTTGGGTACGATGTGGATGGGGCGAGTGATGAAAAGTATACGAAGTTCTGGCCTGCGGACCTTCATCTGATAGGAAAAGATATCATCAGATTCCATACCATTTACTGGCCTATATGGCTGATGGCTCTGGGCGAGCCGCTTCCGAAGCAGATATTCGGACATCCCTGGCTCCTTCAGGGCGGTGAAAAGATGAGCAAGTCCAAGGGGAATGTGATCTACGCGGACGATCTGATCTCCCTTTTCGGCATCGATGCCGTTAGATATTTTGTACTTCACGAGATGCCTTTTGAAAATGACGGAGTGATCACCTGGGAGCTTGTAGTGGAAAGGATCAATTCCGACCTGGCTAACGTCCTGGGCAATCTGGTAAACAGGACCATATCGATGACAAACAAGTATTTCGGCGGTGTGGTTGAAAAGACCGGTGTCAGGGAAAGCATTGATGACGACCTGATCCGTGTAGTTACCGGGACAAAGGCAGCGGCAGAGTCTCTGATGGAAGGACTTCATGTGGCAGACGCCATCACGGAGATCTTTAATCTGTTCAAACGCTGCAACAAGTATATCGATGAGACCACTCCCTGGGTATTGGCTAAGGATGAAGCTAAAAAAGACAGGCTGAAAGAAGTTTTATACAACCTGACCGAAAGCATCAGCATCGGTGCGGAACTGCTTAAAGCCTTCTTGCCGGATACTTCGGAAAATATATTAAGGCAGCTTAATGCACCTGAAAGGGAATATGAGACTTTGGGCAAATTCGGACTTTACCCTTCGGGAAACAAAGTAACCGAAAAACCTGAGATACTGTTTGCCAGGATGAATATAAAAGAAGTATTAGAAAAGGTTGAAGTATTAAAAGCAAAACAGGTGGCTGAGTTTAACGCCGAGCAGGCGGAAATTGAGGCTTATAATACGAAGAAATAAATGGCCAAGGAGAAAGATCCGATAATAGAAAGTCTCCCGGAAATAACATCCGGGAGGCTGTTTTAGTTGCTGGTTATTTCCTGAATCCCGAGATATTTTCAGGATCAAGATCAGTCCCAATCAATATCCGTTGAATAGCATTTGGTGGCCGAAGTCAGCTTTCCGAAAATATATTTGTTCGATGCCGACTCGCACATGGTATATATGCGGCCGTCCACACATACTATCTCCTCCGACATGGGTGCATATTGATACAGCTTATTAAAGGATGCTGTATCGAGCTCGTAAAGCGGAAGCGACAGCCCCGCTATCTCCAGATTCCTGCTGCTTACAGGCTTATCATAGACATATATATAGGAAAAGCTGAGCCCATATGAAGTTGAAAGATATATTTTCCCGAAATAAGTATCCATACCCTGTACAAGATCCGGTATCGAATACACCTCAAACGGCTCGGGCTCTATGCCAAACAATGAATCTTCAGCATCCGAAAACCGATAAGCAAACATCAGCGCCTGGTTATAATCGCCTGCAGCAGTAGTCAGCTTGTGGCTCTCATCCGTCTGATAATTCGCCTCTCTATAGAACTCACCCGCATATATCACATCATCATCGGAAGATGTAAAAGCCACGCTCATATCATCCGGCATAGGGAAGGTACCGATGCTTTTGATGGTATCTCCGTCAGCAGCTTTCATCGCATCCTCATACTTAAACACATAGAGACATGAGTCCCCGCTTCCGGCCACATATATATAATCCCCGTGCACGGTAAGCCCGCCCGCATGTCCGTGGAACTCACTCCCGTCCGGATTCTGCATAAGGAGCTTTTTCACAAACTCGTTTGTAGTTCTTTCTACTATATAAATAGGCGAAGCACTCTTGTCATTCATGTAACCCGTGATAAAGAAACAGTCACTCTCTCTATCCAATGACAGCCCCTGCGCCACGAAGCCTCTGTGGATATCCGGAATCTCAAACTCCGCCTTCGAATGCTCATAATAATCCGATATCGGAAGCCTGAAATACAGCCTGACTCCCAGCAGTATCAGATCGAACACCGCAAAAAATATGACCAGTCCCAGTATCACCTTTCTCGCGGTACTATGCTTAGGTTTGACTTTTTTATTCTCAATAACTTCATTCTGTTTCTTTTTTCCCATAATGATCACCTTCCGCTTAGCTCTGCTTATGTTTTCTTAAGGTCATTCCATAATATAACCCTCTCTCCATTATATGTGGAAGTATTAAAAGCGTCAAGGGGCGCATTTGGCGTTTTTCCATTGATGGGTTTGGCTGGTTTTTATTCGGTGATTTGGCGAGTTTTTATTCGGTGATTTGGCAGATTTTCATTCAGTGATTTGGCAGTTTAATAAGATTAATAAACTTGCCGACCACCCTTGCTTTCATCTTGATATTTCACATCTCCGGTGCTAATATAATAACTGTGGCAGACAATGCAGATGATATTTTCTGCCGCCAAAACAAACAGTATAACTATGATACAATCATACAGGAGGCATGTTATGAAATGTAAAAAGCTTTGGGCGATGCTGCTCGTATTTGCCCTGCTCATCCCCATATTCCCGGAAGCAAGGCTCTTGGCAGCCGAAGGTGACGTTGAATATTGGGAAAACATAGTCCAGACTGGGGACCTGGACAGAATATATAACGTCCAGACCACAGATGAACTCTCTGACACCAATACCACAAGTACCGGCGACAAAAGAATCTCCGGCAAGCCCACGGAAAATGTAAACTATGTCGTAGTATCCGACTATGACTACGTATCAAATTCCTACTATGAGTTCGATGAGATCTCGGGCGGAGCATACAATACTCCTGTTCCTACCTATTATAGTGAGCCCACCGGCAGTTATTACACCACCCCCACCCCTACCGTATATGACGAGCCTACCGGTGGATATTATGTGACCGCAGCTCCCACTCCTACCATATACGACGAGCCCACCGGCAGTTACTATGTGACTACCACCCCTACGCCGTATCAGAACCCGACAGCGACTCCCGAGCCGACTGCTAAGCCCACACCTTACCAGAATCCGACTCCCACTCCTGCGGTGACCACCACACCCACGCCTTACCAGAATCCGACTGTAACACCCAAGCCGACTGCTAAGCCCACGCCTTATCAGAATCCTACCTATATTCCGATCGTAAAACCCGATCCTCAGGGAACAATATATGTCACCCCTATAGTCCGGACTCCTGAAAAGAAAACTTACAACGTCGACCTCGAAGTCGGACGTCTTGCCCATATAAAACCTGAAAAAGCTACCCAGGATACCAGAAAATCCTCAAATACCGGCATCATCAACGACCCGCGACTTGCAACCGGCAGCTTTAATATAGAATACGAGGCCCGCGCCAACAAACCCGGCACCGCAACCCTCACTTTCGGCACCAGCAGCGAAGCCTTTACCGAGGAATGGAATGTCAACGTATTCTGCCGTCCTCTTGATTTTGAAAAAACAGAATATGTCGTAGAGAAAAAAAGCGGAAAAGACGGATATATCACACTTTACCTCAAGAATTTCGAGTACGAATACGAATATGCCTATGATTTCAAGTGGGAAAGCTCGGATACAAAAGTAGGTTACATAACAGGCGCCACCCCTACCACCACATTTGCACGTATCTGTGTAAAGAAGCCCGGCGTTACCATCATCACCGTAAAAGATAAGTACGGCAACTCCTCACAGTGTGCACTCATCGTAAAGGATGCGGACGTAGCTAAGGCTACCCCCACCGCAACACCCAAGCCCACTGCAACCCCTAAGCCCACCAAGACACCCAAGCCCACGACTACGCCTACTCCCACCGAGGAGCCCTTAGCAGACGGCATCACCGAGAAACAGATTAAAAAAATGGTCAAGGAATCAACCATTGACCTTAAAGTTACCTCAAAAGACGGTGTTCTTGCACTTAGTTGGGATTCCAAGTCGGAAAACGATCTCGTATCAGAGCTTTTCCTTGACGGATACCAGGTACAGGTAAAACTCCCCGGCTCCAAGAAATATAAGACCATAAAGACCTTAAAGAGCAGTAAAAAAGTAACTTTCAATTTCAAAGACGGTACGAACAAGAAAAACTATGTATTTAGAGTAAGAGGCTACCACATCAATCAGCAGACCGGCAAAAAAGTCTATACCAAGTGGTCCTACACTGTAAAAGCTAAATTCAAGAAATCCACAAAAAAATAACGCCTTCCCCTTGAGGGGATATATCGAGCCACAGAGTGGCTATGACTGATCGAGCCACGGAGTGGCTTGATGCCGTCCCGGCGAGGGATGCCGTCCCGGCGAGGGATGCCGTCCCTGGCGAAGGGAAGGTGTCGCGAAGCGACAGAGGAGGTGTCCGATCGAACAACGGACGGTTCTCTGATTGAAAAACAAAAAATCCAAGTAGATGCATTATTAAATCTACTTGGATTTTTATATTTTTCGAATTACGACACTTCCTTAAACTGTGCCATATACAGGTCGTAGTAAATACCGCGCTTTGCGATGAGCTCTCTGGGAGTACCGCTCTCTATGATACCGCCCTTATCTACCACAAATATACGGTCGGCGTTCTGTATGGTTGAAAGCCTGTGGGCAATAACGAACGAAGTCCTGCCCCTAAGCAGCTTCTCAATGCCCTGCTGTACCAGAATCTCGGTATGCGTATCGATACTCGAGGTCGCCTCATCCAGGATCAGTATCTTCGGGTTGCTCACCATGGTCCTTGCAAAAGCGATAAGCTGCCTCTGTCCTGCAGAAAGTCCGGCACCACGTTCACTAAGCTCAGTATCGTAGCCCTTTTCCATCTTCATGATGAACTCATGTGCATTGACGGCCTTCGCAGCCTCGATGATCTCTTCATCCGTCGCATCCAGTCTGCCGTAGCGGATATTCTCCTTTATCGTGCCTGTGAAAAGGAAATTATCCTGCGTCATGACGCCCAGCCTGCTCCTTAAAGATTCTATCGAAACATCCCTGATATCATGACCATCTACTAAGACTCTTCCGCTCTGAACATCGTAAAATCTCGAGATCAGGCTCACCACGGTCGTCTTTCCTGCACCTGTGGGGCCTACCAGCGCTATCGTCTCACCCGCATTCACATGGAAGCTCACCTCATGCAGTACATCCGGGTCATCATCATAGTGGAAGCTTACGTTTTCAAAATCTATCTCGCCCTTGACATCCTCGAGCTCGACAGCATTTTCATCATCAAAAATCTCAGGCTTCGTATCGAATATCTCGAAAATACGCTCAGCGCCTGCAATATTGGTGATCATCTGGTTGTAATAGTTGCTCAAATTCATGACCGGCTGCCAGAACATACCGATATATGATCCGAAAGCCACCAGAGTACCGACCGACACGTTCTCAATACCTACAAATTGGATACCGATCAGGTACATTGCGATAAGGCCTGCTGCCCAGCAAATATCGATGACCGGTCCGAACAGATCAGCCCAGTGGCATGCCGATACAAACGCATTGCAATGCTCATCGGTCAGCTTGTCAAATGTCTTCTGGGTCTCATCCTCGGCGTGGAAGCTCTGAATTACACGGATTCCCGCGATATCCTCATGCAGAAAAGCATTGAGGTTCGAGCTCTTTTTCCTGAAATCCTGCCAGCCTTTGTGAGAACGCTTCTCTAAGAACGACACGCCGAAAGCCATGATCGGAAGGCTCCAGAGTGAAGCCAGTCCCAGTCTCCAGTCCTTTATCAGCATGATCGCAACAACCGCTATGATCGTGATCGCATCGGGTATAAGGGTGGTCACGCTGTTTGACAGCACATCCTTCAATGAGTCAACATCACCCATAATACGTGAAAGGATCTTACCGGTAGGTCTTCCGTCGAAAAATCCGAAGCCCAAGGTTTGTATATGTTCGTACAGCTGCTGCCTGATCTTTAAAACGATCTCGTTTGACATCTTCGCCATAAGATACATACGAAGTTTTATCAACAGAACCAGTGTTATGTTCATCACTGCCGCCAGAATACAGAGCTGCACCAGTCCTTCGGTACTTTTACCGATTATGTGGACATTTATTGCCCGCTCGATGATGAGCGGATTGGCTATAGATATGATTGTGCTGATGCCCATGATCACTAATACTACGGCAATCAGCCCCTTATATTTTAACAGGTACCGGAACAGTCTTGCCAGCGTCTTCGCCTTACTCTTCTGTTCCAGTTTTTCATCCTGCTTCGTTGCATTACGCGACATAATTATCACTTCCTTTTATATTTCTTACAACACCTCATCCGCCCCTGCGGGGCACCTTCCCCTCAAGGGGAAGGCTTAAATGTACATGACAACCTTGGCTTCCCCTTGAGGGGACAGATCGCATCCACGTAGTAGTGCGACAGATCGAGCCACGTAGTGGCTATGACTGATCGAGCCACGGAGTGGCTTGATGCCGTCCCGGCGAGGGATGCCGTCCCGGCGAGGGATGCCCGTCTGGCGAAGACAAGCTGTCAGCCTGTGGCTGACTGATGAGGTGTATATTAATTAGCTTCCTCCAGCTGCTTCAGCACGTCCCCGTACTGAGCCATGTAGGTCTTATAATAGTAGCCCTTCTTCTCCAGGAGCTCCTCATGTCTGCCCCTCTCGGATATCTTTCCGTCCTCAAGGACGATGATCTCATCCGCATGACGGACAGCTGAGATTCTGTGGGCGATGACGATCTTGGTGGAGTTTTTAAGCGCACTTAAGTTCTCTTGAACCTCATGTTCCGTCTCCATATCAAGCGCCGAAGTCGAATCATCCAGCACGAGCACCGGTGCACCCTTTGCAAAAGCTCTCGCCATGCTGAGTCTCTGCTTCTGTCCGCCGGACAGGCCGACGCCCCTTTCGCCGATGATGGTCTCGGTACCTTCTTCGAGCTTATCCACAAAGCTCGAAGCACACGCCTTCTTTAACGCCTCGCTTATCTCATCATTTGTAATCTTGTCCTTATTTCCCAGACGGATATTCTCATCTATCGTATCCGAGAAAAGGAATACATCCTGCATAACTACGGACGCAGTACGCCTTACCGCAGCCAGAGGCAGCTCCCTGATATCTACACCGTTTATGAGGATCTCACCCTTTTCGGGATCGTAGAATCTCAGCAGCATGTTGATAATGGTAGTCTTTCCGGAACCCGTAGCTCCCATGATACCGAGCATCTTGCCCTTCTCAAGTTTAAATGAAACATTGTCAAGTATCTTCTTATTGTCTATTGAGAAGTCAACATTCTTGAATTCTATATTCTTAAAATCGAAACCGCTAAATCCGACACTTCCGATTTCGTTATTCTTTCCTGCTTCTGCAGGTATTATTTTCATGCCGTTTTCCTCTGATGTCAAATCGACCTTTTCATCAGCCTTCTTACCTGTCAGCATCTCTACTACCTTTGCCGACAGTTCCTCAGGATCCTTGATCTTTGCGGTCTCAGCGTAAATCTTATTCAGCTTCTTCTTCGAAGCAAACGCTGAAGCCAGCTCATTGGACAGCCAGCCGAGCATCTCCATGGGCCATACGGCATTAGCGCAGTATTCAAGGAACGCACCGAGTGCGCCGAGTGTCATTTCGCCCTTTATAACCTTAAGACCGCCGAGCAGCAAAGCTGCCACGATCAGCATCTTTGTCATCATCTGCATGATAGGGTTGTACTTGATCCAGACCTTCGACTGCTTCATGTTGAGGTCATAGTACTTCTTATTATGCTTCAAGAACTTGCCGATCTCGAACTTTTCCCTCGCAAATGCCTTTACCACGCGGACACCGGTCAGATTTTCCTCCGCAACCGTATTCATCTCAGCGTCTTCGTCACTGATCTCCTCGTACACTTTGTCAAGCTTCCTCTCCATCACGATCGCGATGGTCGCGCACAAAGGCAGCGCGATAAGCGGGAATATCGTAAGGAACGGGCTTATCTGCCACATGCACCACAGTATCATGACAGTGTGTATACACACCTGCAGGAACATCATTCCTATAAAACCGAACGCACCCTGGAGCTTATCAACATCATCCTTAACCCTCGACATGATCTCGCCGGTGTTCATTCTGTCGAAATACTCGACCGACAGACTCTGAACATGCCCGAACAGGTGCTTTCTAATGTCCGAAGCCACCTTGAAACTCGTCTTGTCAAATGTGAATTCCCTGACATAACCTCCGGCTACCCTGCCGACACCCACTATCACGAGCATGAGGATCAGCCAGGGCAGCAGATTTGTCTGCCCTCCCATGATCACGTCATCTATGATACGTCTGGTCACCTGGGGTGACACCATGTCCAAAAACTCATATATAAACAGGCAGAATAACGCCAGTGCATATAAATACCAATATTTCTTTAAATAAAAACCAATCTTTTTCATTTCCTTTACCTAAAAACCTTCCTAAAAACCAATCCCCGACCATTGATCGAGCGTGGGAACTATCCGCGGCTGGCATAAACTGCTGATAGTTTCTTGAACGCACAAAAATAGACCGCAGCACATAAGTACCGCGGTCCTAAAAAACGAACTGTATTAAATTCCACTTCAAACATATTCTGCAATTCAGTTATGTGTATGGATTCTTTTAAGCCCATTTCACTCCGGTCGAGGTATGCTCATGTACAAAGTCATATTCAATTAAGTTG
>JAILRI010000124.1 GCA_024698555.1 Lachnospiraceae bacterium | reverse complement strand
AGCTCAAGAGTTCCACCGAAGCTGCTTCTGCCAAGACCACTACTCTTTATGATTCCGTAAGGGTGAAGTCAGATACTGCTATAGAAGCTTCCAAGGCCGTTGAGAAGATCAACGAGCTGACCGGAACCATCATGTCCATCTCCTCGCGTACCAGCCTGCTGGCGCTTAACGCTTCCATCGAGGCTGCCAGAGCCGGTGAAGCAGGAAGAGGCTTCTCAGTCGTTGCCGGAGAGATCGGTAATCTGGCTACCCAGTCAGCTACCGCAGTCAAGGACATCTCCGATATCGTAGAAGAGGTCAATGGCGCTGTACGTCTCATGAGCGAGTGTATAGAAGAACTTATCGGTTTCCTTGAGACCAACGTTCTTACCGATTACAGCAACTTCAGCGAGGTAAGCGACCAGTACCGTAACGATGCCGCTACCTTTAAGGACAGTATGGGCCAGATCGACCAGAGCATAGCTGATCTGTCCAAGAACATAGATCTTATCGCGGATGCCATCTCCAATATAAACAGCACTATCGATGCTTCCGCTAACGGTATAACGGAGATAGCAGGAAAGACCACAGACATGGTTGGCGAGACTTCCGGAGCTTCAGACGAGGTAGCCGCCTGCCGCGATCGTGTTACCGAGCTCAATGACATCATCGGCCAGTTCAAGAGGAAGGGATGATATCAGGTCTGATGATACCTGTTATATGACTTCAAAAGCCCCGGGGATGACCCCCGGGGCTTTTTTTGTATTTATATAAATTGTATTATTTTATCACTATGGTGTAGATTCTGCCTTTGACGTATATTTCTTTAACTATCGTCTTACCTTCGGTTATGCGCTTGATATTGTCATCCGCCCATACCTTGGCCTTTACGGAAGCCTCTTCTTCATCGCGTCCGATCTTTACGGTAGATTTGACCTTGCCGTTGATCTGGATGGCGATCTCGATCTCATCCTCGCGGGCAAGCTCCTCGCTGTATACCGGCCAGGACGCGTAAGCTATAGTGTCATCATGCCCGAGTATCTGCCACATTTCCTCCCCGATATGAGGACAGATACATGACAGCATCTTGACCAGTCCTTCGGCGTACTCACGAGGGCAGGTGCCCTTCTTATAAACCGCGTTTACGAAGATCATCATCTGGCTGATGGCGGTATTGAAGCCCAGCGACTCAAAGTCGGAAGTTACCTTCTTGACTGTCTGGTGATAAACCTTGGTGAGCTCCTTGTCTTCATCGGCAGAACCGGTGATCTTTGAAGCGTCTGTAAAGAAATTCCATACACGGTTCAGGAAACGCCTTGCGCCCTCCACTCCCTGCGGGCTCCAGGGCTTCGATACCTCGAGAGGCCCCATGAACATTTCGTACAGGCGCAGAGTATCGGCACCGTAATCGCGGACGATATCGCTGGGATTCACTACGAACTCAGGGAAACGCTTACCCATCTTGATACCGTTCTCACCCAGGATCATGCCCTGGTGTACCAGCTTCTTGAACGGCTCCTTAACGGGACTTAAGCCCTTATCGTAAAGGAATCTGTTCCAGATCCTCGAATACATCAGATGTCCGACCGCGTGCTCGGGTCCGCCGATATAGAGGTCTACAGGCATCCAGTGCTTAAGCAGCTCGTAGTTGGCGAATTCCTTCTCATTATCAGGATCTATATATCTTAAGAAATACCAGCTCGATCCGGCTGAACCCGGCATGGTCGAGGTCTCCCTCGTGCCCTTTACGCCGTTGTGGTCATATTGCTTCCATTCCGTGGCGTTCTCAAGAGGCGCTTTGCCGTTCCTGCCCTTATAATCCTCCAGCTCCGGAAGTATGAGCGGCAGCTCGTCATCATCCAGCACATGGATCTGTCCGTCCTCTGTGTGAACCACTGGTACAGGCTCGCCCCAGTAGCGCTGGCGCGCGAATATCCACTCGCGGAAATGATAATTCACTGTACGTTTTGCGACACCCATTTTCTCAAGCTTCTGAGTGATCGCTTCCTTGGCCTCCTCGACCGTAAGCCCGGTAAATTCCTCGGAATTGATCAGCTTGCAGCCCTTGCCCAGATAATCGCCCTTTTCAAACGCATGCTCCGAAACATCCACATGCCCCATCTTGTCGCTGCCCTCTATAACCTGCAACATATCTATATTGTGTGCTATGGCGTACTCAAAATCACGCTGATCATGTGAAGGAACCGCCATAACGGCACCGGTTCCGTAATTGGCCAATACAAAATCGCCGATGAACAGCTCTGCTTCGCGTCCGTTTACGGGGTTGATGCATTTCACGCCCTCAAGACGGCAGCCGGTCTTGCCCTTATTAAGTTCCGTGCGGTCCATATCGTTCTTTTTCTTGGTCTCCTCGATATAGGCCTTCACTTCTTCCTGATTCCTGATGCGCGGCATCAGATCCTGAACAAGCTGCCCGTCGGGAGCCAGTACCATAAAGGTTATTCCATATATGGTTTCGATACAGGTGGTGAAAATGGAGAATTCTCCGCCGCCCACGATCTGGAATTTTACTTCAACACCTTCGGATTTGCCGATCCAGTGGCGCTGCATGTACTTTGTCGACTCAGGCCAGTCAATCTCCTCGAGTCCTTCAAGCAGCTTCTCGGCAAATGCGGGCTGGTTGATGACCCACTGTTTCATATTCTTACGGACCACCGGGTAACCGCCGCGCTCAGACTTACCGTCTATGACTTCATCGTTTGAAAGCACGGTTCCCAGCTCCTCGCACCAGTTTACGGGCATATCTATGTACTGGGCGTAACCTGCGAGATACAGCTGTTTAAATATCCACTGGGTCCAGTGATAGAACTTGGGATCGGAGGTAGCCACCATCTTTGACCAGTCGTAATCAAAGCCCAGCTCTTTCAGCTGTTTTGAAAAGGTCTTTATGTTCTCCTGAGTAAAACCTTCGGGGTGATTGCCGGTACTGATCGCGTACTGCTCGGCGGGAAGGCCGAAAGAATCATATCCCATAGGGTGCAGTACGTTGTACCCCTGCATCCTCTTCATCCTTGAAACGATATCCGTAGCGGTATAGCCCTCGGGATGTCCGGCGTGAAGCCCCACTCCCGAAGGATAGGGAAACATGTCAAGCGCGTAGAATTTGGGCTTACTGAAATCCCATACGTCCGTCTTGAAGGTTTCATGCTCCTCCCAGTATTTCTGCCATTTGGCCTCGATGTCACGAGGTGAGTAATCTTTCATTTCTCATCATTCCTTTCATCATGCTTATCATTAAGTTCTTCGCTGTTATTTGGAAGAAACCTTAAGTCCGCCAAGTTCTTCCGGGTTTTTTATCGTCAGATCCACCTGCTTGAACGGGATCGAGATTCCGTTCGCATCAAATGCCTTTTTGATATTCTCGGTCAGGTCAAAATATACATCCCAGTAATTCGCGGTATCGGTCCACGCCCTTACCGTATAATCAAGCGAGCTTTCATTGTGCTTTACCAGTCTTACGAAAGGCGCCGGATCGGTCTTTACCATCTCGTTCTTTGCGATCACGTCGCCGATGACCTTGCGCACCTTGTCGATATCGTCGCGGTAATCCGTGCTGATGGTCAGATCCACTCTGCGCAGAGGCAGGGTCGAATAATCGGTAACATTGGAGTTCGCAAGCGAACCGTTGGGAATTACCACGACTTTATTGTCTACGGTAGTCAGCCTCGTATATACCACTGTGATATCGGTAACCGTACCGGCCACGCCCGCGCCCTCGATATAGTCACCTACCTTGAAGGGCCTGAAGAGCAATATCATGATCCCTCCGGCCAGATTGCTCAGTGACCCCTGCAGCGCCATGCCCACAGCCAGTCCGGCAGAAGCAAATACTGTCACAAATGAGGTCGTAGGAATGCCCCAGATGATCGCAGCGCTGGAAATGATCGCAGCATACAGGACCACTTTGATAGTGCTCTTTAAAAAGCTCTGAACACTCGGATCCAGCTTCTGGAAAGCCTTCCCTTTGCCTATGCGTCCGACTATGGCCTTCGCCAGCTTAAATCCGATGATCAGGACAGCCAGCCCGCCCAGCAGCTTCAGCCCAATGTCCGTACCTTTCTGCGACAGGAAATTTAAGAATTCGTTCATATGCATATCCTCCCTTTTTTAAGTATACTAAACGGCCTAGTACATCGATCGCGAAATAACTAGACTAATGCGCCGAATGCTTGCCCGAGAGTACATGTCTGAAAACGCAGACGTAGCGGGCTACGGCGAGGCTTTCAGGCGTGTGCTATCGGGATAAGCAGGCAAGCATTCGGTCCAGTTATTTAAGAATCGATGTACTAGTG
>JAILRI010000053.1 GCA_024698555.1 Lachnospiraceae bacterium | reverse complement strand
GTAAGATCGAGTATCGTCTTGACAAGACCAACATTATCCACTGCCCCGTAGGAAAGGCATCCTTCACTGAGGAGCAGCTTACCGAGAACCTTAACACTCTGATCGGAGCTATCGTTAAGGCAAGACCCGCAGCTGCAAAGGGCGCTTACATCAGGAGCGCTACCATTGCTTCTTCCATGGGCCCCGGCATTAAGCTGAATCCCGCAAAGATGACCGGCGCTACCGCATAAATCGAATAGACGCATATTTGCATTACAGCCGGCACTGTCCCAGACAGTGCCGGTTTTTTTGAATCGTCAATCAAAAGATAGATACTTTTTGCGGTAGGTGTTATTTCCCGGGTAAAATCATTGCATCTATCATGCCCGTTCCCAATTATAGTTTTACTTGATGCGGATGTCGGAATATGGTATCATCAATAGTGTGTAATAGCATGGTAGTGGAACTGAAATGGAACAGATCCGCAGGCGGGACCATTGAACAGATCAGACGAAAAAACTATACCGCGGCACTCAAACCCTACGCGGGAATTATTATCCTTGTGGGAATCAATTATGATGAGAAAACAGGGAAGCATACCTGTAAAATTGGGAAAGCGTAAAAGATCAGGAAAGCATAAAAGATCAGGAAAGCATAAATGGTTGGAAAACCCCGTATAACGGGGCATTATTTCAGGAAAGAGGTAAAACATGGCAGAAAACATCAAGCTTACGATCATTCACAATAACGATATACACGGAGATTTCCTGCCCAAGGAAGAGGACGGTATCGAAAAAGGCGGCATATCGCTGCTTTCGGGCTATGTGCAGGAGCAGAGGGAGAAAAACGACAATGTGATATACGCCATGGCAGGCGATATGTTCAGGGGATCTGTTATAGACAGCGAATACAAGGGCCTTTCCACGATCGAACTTATGAACAGGCTTATGCCTGATGTCGTCACTATCGGCAATCATGAGGTGGATTACGGTCTGGCTCATCTTCTGTTCATTGAGAAATGTGCCCGTTTCCCCATCATCAACGCGAACCTGTTTATCAAGACCAATCATGTGAGACTGTTCAATCCCTACCGGGAGATTGAAAAAGGCGGGATCAAGGTGCTGTTTATCGGCATCATCACCGACGAGATCCTGGCTTCCACGAAGGGAGAGGACATCATCGGCAGCTTCGTGGACGTGAGGGCTGTGGCGGATGAGATCAAGGTCATATGTGATACCTACAAGACCATGGATACCAATTATACCGTTATCCTGAGCCATATCGGCTATGATAAGGATCAGGAACTGGCGGCATTGCTTCCTCCGGAGTATGGCGTGGACCTGATCATAGGCGGACACACCCACACTTTGCTTGAGGAGCCCACTGTCGTGAACGGGATCCCTATCGTGCAGGCCGGCTCGGGTTCGGGGCAGATCGGCAGATGGGAGGTCGAATTCGATCCTGTAAGCCGTGAACCGGTAAATTATAAATGGACGGTAGATCCGATCGATTCAAACACCTGCAAACATGACCGTGAAGTGGAAACGCTGCTGTCTGCCTACAAGAACGAGACAGATGAAAAATATATGGCAGTGCTTACAAACTTCAGACGGACTCTTACACACCCCGCGCGTAATATGGAAACCGAGCTCGGAGATCTGTTTGCGGATGTCATGCAGGCTGATTCGAGTTTTGATATCATGGTGCTCGGATCCGGGTCACTGAGACTCCCGGAGCTTGGTCCCATACTTCATCTTCAGGACTTAAGGGAGTTTTTCCCGTTCGATGATCCGCTGCATCTGGTGGAAGTCACCGGTGCGCAGCTTCGCCGCATGATCGCCTACGTCATGAGGGACGAGTATCTGACGGGACATACCGAGTTTTACCAGTATTCAAAGGATTTCCGCTTTGTGTGGTCACAGAGCGCCCACGAGTTCAAATCATTTACCTATAAGGGCAAGGAGATTACGGATGACCAGCGTCTGAAACTGGGACTTCAGGGCTATCATTTCAACAATTTCGAGAGCTCGTTCAATGTGCCCATCTCAGAGGTGGCGCATAACCGCCAGCCAAGGATCATCGCCCAGTCATGCCTCAGCATCTACGAGGAGCTGTTTGCCAATATGCGCAACGTGGATTCTCATGTGGATGGTCGGATCACTGTGGTAGACTGAAGAAGGCAGTGTGAAGAACATTAAATTTTTAAAAAGTGATTGACATTTGCGGGAAGTGATAGTATACTTTGTCAGTACGCTGTTTAAGGCGTGACGATACAGGGGTATAGTTCAGCTGGTAGAATAACGGTCTCCAAAACCGCAGGTCGTGGGTTCGAATCCTACTGCCCCTGCTCATATTTATGAAACCGGGTTAGGATATGAGGCAGACGGATCATCTCCGCCTGCCTTTTTTCTAATTTTGACATGGGTAAAAGGCGCTTTTGCGCCATACGGAGGTGCGTATGTACAGGCTTATCTGCCGTGACGGACTGGCCAAGCGCGGGGAATTTCACACGGTGCATGGCGTGGTGCAGACGCCCGTGTTCATGAATGTCGGAACATGCGCGGCCATAAAGGGAGCTGTGGCGACCACGGATCTCAAGGAAATCGGCACGCAGGTGGAATTGTCAAATACCTATCATCTGCATGTAAGACCCGGGGATGAAGTGGTAAAGAAGATGGGCGGTCTGCATAAGTTCATGAACTGGGACAGACCCATACTGACGGATTCGGGCGGGTTTCAGGTGTTCTCGCTTGCAGGACTGCGCAAGATCAAGGAGGAAGGCGTGACCTTTCATTCTCATGTGGACGGAAGGCTGATCTTCATGGGGCCTGAGGAAAGCATGCGGATACAGTCCAACCTGGGCTCGACTATAGCGATGGCGTTCGATGAATGTCCCTCCAGCGTGGCTTCGAAGGAGTATATACAGCCTTCAGCCGACAGGACGTATCGCTGGCTGATCCGCTGCAGGGACGAAATGGCACGGCTCAATTCCCTGGAGGACACGGTCAATCCTGAGCAGATGCTATTTGGTATCAACCAGGGAGGCATCTACGAGGATATAAGGATAGAGCATGCGCAGAAGATAGCGGAGCTTGACCTGCCGGGTTACGCGATAGGCGGTCTGGCGGTGGGCGAATCCCACGAGGACATGTACCGTATCATAGAGGCCGTACAGCCGCATCTGCCTGTGGAAAAACCGCTGTATCTGATGGGCGTGGGAACGCCGGCCAATATACTCGAAGCAGTGGAAAGAGGCGTTGATTTCTTTGACTGCGTATATCCGACCAGAAACGGACGGCACGGTCACGCGTACACAAACCATGGCAAGATCAATCTTTTAAATGCCCGTTTTGAGACTGACCCAAGACCTGTCGAGGAAGGCTGTTCATGCCCTGCATGCAGGAACTATTCGAGAGCGTATATCAGACACTTGCTGAAAGCCGGGGAGATGCTGGGACTCAGACTTATGGTGCTGCATAATCTCTATTTTTACAATCATCTGATGGAAGAGATCAGGCAGGCCATCGAGGAAGGACGTTATCACGAGTTCAAAAATGACAAGCTGGCCGGGTTCGAGGCCGGGGAGAATGAGTGAGTATATATACTGTCATCTGACAGGATCAAGAACATACAAGGAGGATTTTAAAGATGAATTTTTCGGCATTTTTGTTTGGCACTGCCGCAAGCGCGGATGGGACTGCAGCTAACGGCACCACTTCCATTATCACGCTGGTGATCTACGTAGTGGTGATCGGAGCATTGTTTTACTTTATGGCGATACGTCCCCAGAAAAAGCAGCAGAAGCAGATGGACGCACTCATCTCGTCACTGGAGGTGGGCGACAGTGTGCTGACTACCGCAGGCTTTTACGGGGTTGTCATCGATGTCATGGATGAGGTTATAGTGGTTGAGTTCGGCAACAACAAGAACTGCCGTATCCCAATGAAGAAGACTGCCGTAGTAGAGGTTGAGAAGCCCGGACAGGCTTCTGCGTCCGATGACACAGCTTCAAAATAAATAACGTCAACTTATCATAAAAAAAACTATAATTTGACACGATTGTGACAAAGACATCGGTTAATATGTGCTCAGGATGTGACGCATTATTTTTTACCGGGAGGATAAAGCCATGAAAGTTAAAACTTTCTTAAGGTATTTTGGCTTTTGTTTATTCTTCGGGTTGTGTATTACCTTACTGAGCGGACGAGCAGCTGCTTTTGCCGGGGAAAATGATGCGAAACTAAACGTAACCGATGTCAGCATTACAAAGGACGGTTCATACAAGCTGAAGGTCTATAATCTGACCGAATCACAGACTGTCATGTATCGTTCGGGCGACACCGAGATCGCGTTGGTTTCGAAGACAGGCATGGTTACCGGGAGGTCGTACTGAAGTACGGTGGTCTCGGCGACGATTGTCGAGGACGGCAATGCAGTTGCAACTCTGCAATGCAATGTTATTATAGGACCCGCAGCTGTCAGCATTAAACTGACCAAGACGAGCCTTGTGCTTATGACAGGCATGCAGAAGCGCCTTTATGCCAATGTTTTGCCTCTCAATACCGTTGAGAAACCTATGTTTGGGTCAACGGATACTGAGATTGCCAAGGTTTCTTCAGTAGGTAGAGTTCGCGCTGTTCAGCCCGGAAGTGTCCAGATATATGCCATGCTGGATAATGGAGAATGTTCAGTTTGTGATGTAACGGTTCTTAATGATGAAGATTACGCGAAGTATCTTGACGGCAAGAGTATCGATGAGATTCTGACAGAAAATGCCGAAGAGCCGGATGATGAGATCATCGATGAGTTTACCGATGAGGACAACGGTGAAGAAAGCGGATCCGACAACGAAGAAAAAGCAAAAGAACCGGTGGCTGAAGAAATAACCGACAAGACTGAAAAGACAACAGACCGGGACGGTTCAGCGGACAAGACTGTACAGGATACATCTAATGCAGTTGAGGAGAAATAAGCGAACAACTGGCAAGGATTTTCTGGCACCCTGAATCTTAAGGATTCAGGGTGCTTTTTGAGGAGGAATATTAAGTGAATTATATTCTTATTGCGGATGATAATTCCGATATCACGGATATTCTGGCCAATTATGTGGTGAAGGAAGGCTATGAACCCATTATCGCCGCGGACGGGGAGGCTGCCCTGGTCAAGTTTGAAGAATTTGAGCCCGTCTGTGTTCTGCTCGATGTTATGATGCCCAAGGTGGATGGTTATGAGGTTTGCAGGAAGATACGTGAAAAATCAGAGGTTCCTGTTATACTGATCACCGCCAGAGGAGAGGAATTTGAGCGTGTCATGGGTCTGGATATCGGAGCGGATGACTACATAGTAAAGCCGTTCAGTCCCAGTGAGGTTATGGCCAGAGTCAGAGCCGTGCTGCGCCGTATGTCCCAGTCGGAGAAAAATGAATCCGACACCGCGCAGAAGATTTCTGTCGGAAGCCTTACGGTCAACATGAACGAGTTTTCTGTTTATATTTCGGGCAAACCGGTCACGCTTACCAAAAAAGAGGTCGAGACCATGTGGATATTCGCCTCCAATCCCAACAAGGTATTTTCACGCGACAATCTTCTGGACAGCCTTTGGGGATATGACTATTTCGGAGGCAGCAGGACGGTCGATTCCCACATCAAGCGCCTGAGAGCAAAGCTTGATGAGACTGAGCATGGAGACTGGGATATAAAGACGGTTTGGGGCGCAGGATACAAATTTGAGGTTACTTCCGTATGATCAAAAAGCTCTTTGACAGATTTAACAATATATTTTTCCGGGTATTCACGACATTTGCGATATTGATCCTGATATTTGCAGTGGTACTCGGAATTATTTTTGTGCAGTTAAACAGGAATGCTGCTCAGCAGTACAATGAAGCATCTTTGAGCAGGATGGCGCAGACTATTGCCACACGTTTCAGAAATTACCTTATGGATAATGATTATGAGGAATGCATGGCGTATCTGGGCATGTTCGGCGAGATCGAAACTACTGAGCTGTGGACGGTCTCAAATCCGAACGCGGCTGAACCTATGTCGGAGATCTATGCCAATATGGGCTCAAAAGATATTTTCATACAGCCTGAATTTGCGGATATCATTAAGGCGGCATTTAAAGGAGAAAGCGAATCGGGTCTGTTTTACAGCAATCTGCACGGTATGACGGCGATGGCTGTGGGCATGCCGGTGTCGATAAACGGGCGTGAGAACTGCGGCGCGATCGTACTGGTCCGTACGATGGATCAGCTCGATGATACCACTTCATCAAGTATCAGAATGATCTTTATCAGCTCGCTGCTGGCACTGGGGGTTTCGGGACTGGTGGCGGCGATGCTGGCCAGGCGTATCACCGAGCCTGTCAGGCAGATGAAGGAAATGGCGAAGGATATGGCCGAAGGCAATTATGAATGTAAGACCGGGATCGACAGGACCGATGAGATCGGAGAAATGGCTCGCAGTATAGATGTGCTGTCTGATAAACTGCTTGAAAATGAAGTGGAACGTGCCAATCTCGAACAGATGCGACTGGATTTCTTCGCGAATGTCTCCCATGAGCTGCGCACGCCCATATCGGTAGTAAGAGCTACGGCTGAGTGTCTGAACGACGGAGTCGTGACCGATGCGGAAAAGGTTGGACTCTACTATGAAAGGATCCTGCGGGAATGCAAGACCATGGAACGCCTGGTTGCGGACCTGCTGACTCTTTCAAAAATGCAGAATCCCAATTTCAAGATAGAAAAAGAGCCTGTCAATCTGGTTGAAGTCTTCGGGGATATAATCCGGAACGCCGCAGCTATCAGCAATGAAAAGAATATCACCATCAAAGTACACCGCGACAAGGATGTATATATGATGATGGGGGATTATGACCGGCTGAAGCAGATGTTTATGGTCATTTTCGATAATGCCGTAAAGTTCTCTCCCGAGGGTTCAAATGTGTATGTGGATATACATTCCGATGAAGATAAACACATAGTGGTTACCATAAGTGATGAAGGCGTGGGCATCACTCCCGAAGAGCTGCCGTTTATTTTTGAAAAGTTTTACCGGTCAAAGCTTCGTATGAACGCAAAGGGAAGCGGTCTGGGGCTGCCGATAGCCAAGTACATTGCGGCCAAGCATGACGGCACGATAGATGTGAAGAGCGAACAGGGCGTAGGAACCGAGTTCACCTTCTCTTTTGAAGAGGCCTTTGAAGGACAGGATACATCGGGAAAGAGTCAGTAGAACAGGTATTGACTTTAACGCTTTAATGTTATAAAATCAACCGCGTAAGTATTAACCTTAAGATTATTAAAAAGGAGAGAGTGTGGTATGGAAAGGTATTTTCAGGAGTCGATCGAATGTGCCTCCCGCGAAGAAATGATAAAGCTTCAAAATGAGAAGCTGGTGCGGCAGGTCAGACATGTATGGGACAAAGTACCGTATTATCGCAAAAAGATGGAGGAGAAGGGAGTTACTCCTGATGATATCAGGTCGATAGATGATCTTCATAAGCTTCCTTTTCTGTCCAAAGCTGATTTAAGGGATGCTTATCCTTATGGACTGCTCGGAGCTCCGCTCAAGGATTGCGTCAGGATCCATTCTACGTCAGGTACGACGGGAAAGAGAGTTGTTGCGTTTTATACGCAGCATGATATCGATCTGTGGAATGATTGCTGTGCGCGCGCGATAGTTGCGGCAGGGGGATCTGATGAGGATGTATGCCAGATAGCCTACGGTTACGGTCTTTTTACAGGCGGAGCAGGTTTGGACGGCGGTTCTCATAAAGTGGGCTGTCTTACGGTGCCTATGAGTTCAGGCAATACCGAGAGGCAGATCATGTTCATTATGGATATGAAGGCCACTATCATATGCTGTACTCCCAGTTACGCGGCCTATCTTGGCGAAGCCATGAAGGAAATGGGTTATGGTCCGGATGACATTCCGCTCAAGGCAGGCATCTTCGGGGCGGAAGCCTGGAGCGAGGAAATGCGCAGGGATATAGAGAAGACGCTTGGTATCAAAGCGTATGATATTTACGGATTGACAGAGATCAGCGGACCCGGTGTGGCGTTTGAATGTTCGGCGCAGCAGGGAATGCACATCAACGAGGATCATTTTATAGCAGAGATCATCGATCCCGACACAGGAGAGGTTCTGCCGGAGGGCGAGCAGGGAGAGCTGGTATTTACTTCCATCGATAAAGAAGCGTTTCCCCTGATGAGATACCGTACCCGTGACATATGCGTGCTGACCAGAGAGCAGTGTTCCTGCGGACGTACTCATGTGCGTATGAAGAAGCCTCAGGGACGCTCCGATGATATGCTCATCATACGTGGTGTCAATGTATTCCCGAGTCAGATAGAAACAGTACTCTTAAATAACAACTATGCCCCTAACTATCAGATCGTAGTTGACAGAGTAAATCATACCGATACCTTTGAAGTTAAGGTCGAAATGACGCCTGAGATGTTCACCGATAATCTTGGAGAGATCACCGAACGTCAGAATCAGCTGACAGCAGGTCTTTTATCCATGCTGGGTATAAAGGCGAAGGTGACGCTCGTGGCGCCCAAGTCCATAGCAAGAAGCGAAGGCAAGGCGGTAAGAGTTATAGATAAGAGGAAGATCTGAGGGTGGATGTATTTTGAGAAGGAAGATTGGAGGTAGAATATGAGTATCAGACAGATTTCGGTTTTTCTGGAAAATAAGACCGGTGCTTTGGGTGAGATGACCAATGTGCTGGCTGAGACCGGTATCAATTTAAGAGCTTTATCCATAGCTGAGTCAACGGATTTCGGTATCGTTCGCCTGATCACTGACGATACTTTCCGCGCGACTACCGTGTTAAAGGAAGCGGGTTTTATTACCACTATTACGCCTGTACTGGCATATGTCATACCCGATGAAGCCGGGGGCTTGAGCAAGCTGCTCAAGGTATTTACGGAGGCCGGTATCGATATCGAGTATATGTATTCCAGTGTGGCGACCGGGACTTCTTCGGAAGCCTATATGATCTTCCGTACCAAGGATGTCGAGGCGGCTGAGGGCGCGCTGGCCGGCAAGGGTCTGAAGGCATTGACGCAGGAAAATCTGTAGGGAAATATACTTGTTTGAAAGCATGCTTTCACTTCAAACATGGTTGCCTGGCCGGGGGATAAATAGTTACCTTTAGAAAAAGTTATCAGAAATTTATAAAAAATACTTGCAAATATTTAGACAATATATTATAATAACAACATCAAAAGTTTCCTGGGGTGTTCGACAACCCTGTATTTTTGAACCTACATTTTTTTGAACGGGAATCCAATATCCTTGGGTCGATGTCATGCCTCCTAAGGAGCTGTACGACAGTACTCCGAATCCTCGGGGCACCTGTCGTACAGGTTCTTAGCCAGTGGAAGGCAGAAGCTCATATGAGGACACCCACCTGGCTTACATGCTAGGACTCAAAAAGCAGGGCGGCACTTTGGGTAGCATATTTAAAGAGGTCACTGGCGTGACCTCTTTTTGTGAGGTTATTATGTCAACGTTTGTTCTGCAGGTTTACTGTTCCGGATCAATTCTTTCAACGCTGCCGCCGGGATAAACCCTTCCGGGAACGATGATCTGTTCCACATGTGTATTGTCGGGATTTTCTATAAGCTCCAGCAGCTTTTCTCCGGCTGCCGCGCCCATGCGTTCGGTATCCTGAACCAGTGTCGTAAGCGGAGGATCGAGATGCTTGCCCAGCCGCAGTCCGTCATATCCTGCTATAGAGATGTCTTTAGGTATCGAAAGCCCCCTCTGCCGTATAGCGTTCATACCTCCAAAGCTGGTGAAATCATCCGGATAAAGAATGCAGGTTGGAGGAGCTTCAAGCTCCAACAGCCGGCAGGTAAGCTTCTCTGCTGCGGCTGTATCCCTGTATTCCGCTTCATAGATATATTCCGGATATGTTTTCAGTTTTAGCCTGGTGGCTGTTTCATGGAAGGCTTCAAGGCGGGCTTTGGTAACTGCCGAGTCAGCACCGTGAATGTACGCGATCCTGCGGTGCCCGAGACTGTATATATACTCCAGAAGATCCCTCATACCCGAAGCATTGTCCGAAATGATGGAGGTTCTGTTCTGAAACACCTGATCTATGGTCACAAGAGGAATGTCGCTGTTTACCAGCTCTTCAACCTCATCGTCCAAAAATTCCACACATGCGATGACCACACCGTCAAAGCATCTGTTTCTGCATCTTTCGTAATAGGACATCCTGTGCTCGCCGCCACGGCTCGCATTTACAAAGGTGATATCGTATCCTCTGTC
This sequence comes from Lachnospiraceae bacterium, assembly GCA_024698555.1. Classification (GTDB taxonomy): domain Bacteria; phylum Bacillota; class Clostridia; order Lachnospirales; family Lachnospiraceae; genus RUG11977. The sequence continues at coordinate 1,882 of JAILRI010000053.1, read as the reverse complement.
TTCCACCGTGCGCTTGAAGCTGTCAAGTATAGCTGAGAAGAAATCATGCATAAGACCGCTTCTGGCGGCATCCGCGAACAATACGCCTATGTTGTAGCTGCGGTTCGTCTTCAATGTCCGAGCGGAATAATTTGGGAAATACCCCATGCTACGGGCGGTCTGTCTTATCTGTTCCTTAGTCTTTGCGCCGATATCGCGCTGATCATTGAGCGCCTTGCTGACAGTAGCCACGCTGACCCCACAGGCTGCGGCTATATTCTTCAATGAAACCATAATCTCTCCCCAAAAAGTAACAATTCTTGATATTGCAAAAAACAACTTAAACGTTTGCGTAAATTATTATACAACCTTTTTTTTACAATTTCAAGAATAATATTGGGAAAATAAGAAAAGCAACCGCCCTGACCAAGGTTAAGGTTGCTTTCTTTAGCCACTTATAACTAAGGCATACCGTCTGTTTAAAGCGGTACCTTTCTGTGTCTTCATGTTACTATAGTTAAGATATTCTGTCAAGAAAAACATCAAGCATAAAAACGAAAAGTATTTTCTGATGAATAGTTACGTATAATATTGGAATTTGGACCAAAATTTGGTATAATGATGACTACTGTATCTTAACAAAAAATGGAGCGGATATCATGCTGATATATGCCATAGAAAGTGACCACGTGATGCTTGAGGGGCTTAAAGAAGCCTATATTCCGACTTCTATGATCAGATGGCCGCTGTCGATATAGAGGGCTTTGAGGAGGCCATGAAGCTGGCCAAGAGCTTTGGAAGAGTTAAGCCTGAAGATGAGGACGGCATCCGCAGAGCTTTCTATGTAAGGCTGGCGCTGAGCGAGTACCACGGCGGTGCCGACTCAGTAGGAGAGAAGCTCTTAAAGAGAGCCTGCGAGATTTCCCGCGAGAAGACCCTTGAGGACATCGCCCGCCTTCACTGCGGCGAATCCTACCGTGAGAAGATGCGCCAATTTGTAGAGACTATGTAAATATCAGAAAAATAAGCAGCCCCCTGCGGACTCGTCCGCAGGGGGCTTGAAAGTGGTGCGATAACTTGACGTTAACCTCAATTCGTGATAAAATAATCTACGAGATACTATCTCACAATCTGAACACCGGGATCAGCCAGCTAATAAAACATATTTCACGGTGTCTGAAATATAAAAACCATACTGAGGAGGAAACCATGAACAGTAACAAAAGAAAGTCGCTGAAGAAAACGCTTCTGAACAAGATCATCATTTATGTGGCGATCATCATAGTGCTCAGCACGCAGATCAGCATCAAGCTTGCTTCCGACAACATTCAGGATCTGACCTATAATGTCCTGGCCAGGGAATCGGCAACCTACGCAAGCGAGATACACAGCTGGTGGAGAAGCATAGAGGACAGGGTAAAGCAGACGGCGGATGTTATTCGTAATCTCCCCGAGATATCTGATGATGACCTTCTTGGCATGCTTCTGGAGATCACAAAGCTTGATCCTGATTCGCATGATGTCTATGTAGCCAACGGAAACACCGGAGTATTTCTTGACGGTTCCGGCTGGACTCCCACTCCTGACTTCGATTTCTTTGGAAGAGGATGGTATAAGGGCGCTTTGAGCAGCGGCGGGGATATTTATTCCTCGGATCCTTATCTTGATGCCGCCACCGGTAATGTCAGCATTGCCTGCTCAACTATGATCAGAGATAATGTGGTGCTCAGCAGTGATATCGATTTTGTCATGGTGGCCGACATAGTTTCCAAATTTGATTCTCTGTCCGAAGACGCGAAATTTTATATAGTCGACAAAAATTCCAAAGATGTGATCATCAGTAACGTAGCGGATACGGTAGGACAGAACCTGACAGATACGACCGATCCGGTCGTTGCGGGGC
>JAILRI010000046.1 GCA_024698555.1 Lachnospiraceae bacterium | reverse complement strand
TGGACTAATGCGCCGAATGCTTGCCCGAGAGTACATGTCTGAAAACGCAGACGTAGCGGGCTACGGCGAGGCTTTCAGGCGTGTGCTATCGGGATAAGTAGGCAAGCATTCGGTCCAGTTATTTAAGAATCGATGTACTAGTAAACAGATGAATTCAGTCTCTTCCCTCTCTCCGCAGCAGCTCCGTGTAAGCGAGCAGGAACGGGCCTACGCCCTTTGCGTCATCCTGTACTATGGGTTCGGACATGTAGTAATCAAATGTGCCGTCGCGGTCATTCGGGCCGCCTAAGCCGCCCACGAGACAGATGCCTCCAAGGTGAAGTTCATCGGAATCCGCCGTAAGATACCTTTCGCAAATACCGTCGAAAGCCCTGCATCCGAGCTGTATAAACTTATCGGGCAGAATCCCGAGTCTTACCCCCTTCAGATATGAATAGGCCATGATGGCACTGCCGCTGGTTTCGAGGTAATTCCGCTTCATCCCGCCTAAGTTCACGACCTGGTACCACATTCCGCTTTCATCCTGATACGCTGCCATGGCCTCCATCAGATCGACGTACTGTCTTTTAAGCGCCCCGTACTTTTCGGTATCCCTGTAAGCAGGTCCGATCATATCAAGAGTATCCAGCATGGCCATGGAAAACCACCCTATTGCCCTGAGCCAGAAATTATTTGAAAGACCGGTCACCTGATCGCACCAGAACATTTTTCTCGAACAGTCAAATGCATGATAATACAGTCCGGTGCGGCTATCCTTCATATTCTCGCCGACCAGCTCAAATTGCCTGTATATATCGTCATATCCGGCGCAATTGTTGTATCTGGTCTCGTATTCCGCATAAAACGGCTGGCACATATACAGACCGTCCAGCCATACCTGATCGGGATATATCTTCTTATGCCAGAAGGAACCCTGGCCGGTGCGGGGCATTTTCCCTATCTGGCTGTAGATAAGATCTATGGCCTTACGGTACTTTTCCTTGCCGGTCAGATCATACAGATCGAACAGAGTCTTTCCGGCATTGATATTGTCCAGATTAAGCTCCTCCACATCATAGCCGGTGATAGTTCCGTCATCCTTTACCCGATAGTCGGTAAAATCATCGGCGAACTTAAGGTATCTGTCCTCTCCCGTTATGGCATACATCTCCAGGACAGCCTTTATCATACAGCCGTCCACATAATTCCATTTAGCTATAGGGTGTTTCCCGAGCTTCTCAATATTCCACGCAGGTCTGTCGGGAGTACTCTTTGCCATCAACCCGTCAATATACTCAACTATTCTGTTCATATACCGCTCCCGATTCAAAAAACATTCTGGCCGTTACCGCATTCTCAGGCTTTGTATTCTCCAAAGTACAATGTATGTACGGTTTGTCTTTTTTTATAAATTCAATAATATCTGAATAATCCATAGTACCTGTTCCCGCCGCGCAAGCGATCAGTTTATCGCCGGAAACTTCAAAATCCTTAATATGTACTACCGCGATATCTTCTCCGAGCAGTTCTATAGCTGAATTGAATATATCATGATAATTCCTGTAATTATTTATATCCAGAAGATTTACCGGATCAAAAATGATCTGAAGATTGGGGGACCTGACCGCATCAAGCACATATCTGGCTCTTTCGGGAGTACTGACTATATGCCTGACTACAGGCTCTATGGCAATTATGGTCCCGGTTTTCTCCGCATATTCGACCACCGGAACCAGATTGCGGATAAAAAGCTCAAGTGATTCATGTGTATAGCATTCGGGGACGGTCCTGTACTCTGTGTTGGGCGCGCCGGTCTCGGTTCCCACCACCCCGCATCCCAATATCGAAGCAAAGCGAAGGTGTGTTTTATACCTGTTGATATTGCGTTCCAGCGCTTCCTTATCCGGAGTCGCCAGATTGAGATAATTGCCCAGCACCGCGATATCAAGATCATAGTGCGTGAACAGCTTCTTCAGATACATCGCAAAGCCCGGAGTTAACGCGCTGTCAGCAGTAGAATAATCCTTTATCAGCTTGCCAAGGGCTATATGCACACACTTAAAGCCCTGCGCGGCAGCATTTGCCGCCTTTTCCTCAATGGTATCACCTGCCGCGTCATGCAGCCTGATCCCGACCTGATACATACCAGCTTTTCCTTTCTACCTGTCAATAACGACATTTTCTTCCACAAGGCTCGTTACATTTTTAACAATAAATCCTTCCCTGCAGCACTCGGGAACATGATTTGCCATGGCAGGAATACCTTTCTTTGCTTCGGGATCGAAGCTCACATATATATCCTTAAGTATTATCTCCTCGATCGGCTGTTCCGGCAGTCCTTCGATCCACCCTGCCGCGTAATGGCTGTTTACCGCATGGATATTCTCAAAAACGAGTCTCTTGATAAAAGGCGTGCGCTCATCCACGGGAAGCGGGTTCCTGTCCTGTACGTAATCGGTCTTTCCATCGGGATCGCAATAATAAAAGCTGTTTACCACAAACGGTGTGATCACGCCATCCATATCGATATCGCGAAATATGATATTATCCATGACGCTGTCCCTGCCGCGTCCCCTGCGTGTCTTTATACGCAGTCCGCGGTCGGTGCGGTTGAAATCGCATCTGTCAACCACCAGATCTCTCACTCCGGCTCCGGCCTCGCTGCCTACCGTGACGGCTCCGTGCCCGTCTTCCATAAGACACCCGTAAATATGGACATTCTTACAGGGCGTCTTATACATCCGGCCCATATCGATCTTGCCCGACTTGACAGCTATACAGTCATCACCGAGTGAAAAATGCACTCCCGCGATCTCCACGCCGTCGCATGATTCGGGATCTATACCGTCAGTATTGGGCGAATCCCAGGGATTCTTTATCGTTACGTTGTATATTCCGACTTTTTTTGAAAAGAAGGGATGGATGGTCCATGCCGGAGAGTTTGTGAGCGTTACGCCCTGCAGGGCTACATTTTCACAGTCTTTCATGAATATAAGACGTGGCCTGCAGGCCATGCGGATGACCTTGGGATCATGCCACCAGTCTTCCTTTGTCGCGCAGCCGTCAATAGTTCCCTCGCCGTAAATGCAGGCGTTCTTCACTCCTATGGCGCTGACCGTCCCGTTGAACATGGGCTGGGGTACGCCCTCCCAGGTACCAAGGAAATAACCTCTGCTGCCAAGGGAATCTTCGGTATTCCCGGTACCGGCTTCACCGTCTGCTTTACTGCCTGTTTGATCACCACAGTCAGCCGGTGAACCATTGGTTCCGGCATCACCGGTCTTCACCTGAGTATCACAACTTTCCAGATGCGCCGGGAATCTGGGTATAAGCTCCCTTTCATTTACAAAAGCGAGCCTTGCTCCTTTCGCCAGTTCTACATGAATATTGCTCTTCAGATACAGGCCGGTATGACGATAAGTGCCCTCGGGTATCAGCACACGCCCATCCTCCGGACAGCACATGATCGCCGCCGTCAAAAACGCGGTATCGTCGTGTTCGCCGTCGCCAAACGCCCCGAACTCGCGAACGTTTACAGTAGCGCTTTCATGCTTCGTCGCGAATGAAACGCTGTCGATATCACCATTCTCAAACCTTACGGTTACATCGTACCCGGTTTCGGGCTGAAGGTCAAATACCGTGATGATCGAGCGGTCATCTTTAAGCTTTATTCCTTTATCGGGATCATCAGCTGCACCAGTCCCTGACTCACCGCGTATATTCAGTGAATAAGCATTCTTTGTACGGTATTTCCCGCCATCATCTATATCCAGAGTCACTGAACGCGGAGTAACGTATATTATCCTGATCATTTTTTCCCGCTTTCTTTTCTTACAGCTTCGGACACATATTCTCCGAAGTTGTATAAAAATGTTATCATGGTTTTTCAGACTATGTATGTCTCTCTTCGCCAATTCATGGCATCACACTGATGCGCTGTCATAAATTCCTTACAGCGTTACGCCCTGTTTGAAGATAGTCATGCTGTGATAACCTGACTTTTCGGATCTTACCTGCTCACCGCCTGCCACTGCGATCACATACCTGTATAATTCCTCTCCGAGTTCATCCAAACTTATATCGGAAGAAACGACCCTGCCGGCGTCAAAATCGATCCAGCCTTTCTTCTTCTTTGCCAGATCGGAATTACTTGATATCTTGACAGTCGGAACAGGCGATGAAAGAGGAGTTCCGCGTCCTGTAGTAAACAGTATGATATGCGCTCCCGCTGCCGCAAGCGCAGTCACCGCTACCATGTCGTTACCGGGTCCTTCCAGCAGATTCAGGCCTTTTTCCTCCACCTGCTCTCCGTATTTTAATACATCCGTTACAACCGAGCTTCCGGATTTCTGTACGCAGCCAAGGGACTTATCCTCAAGCGTGGTAATGCCTCCCTGCTTGTTGCCGGGAGACGGATTCTCATATATTACCTGATCATGACGTTCATAATACTCCTTGAAACCATTTATCAGGTCAACGGTTTTGTTAAATACAGTTTCATCCTTTGCCCTGTTCATCAGAAGCTGCTCTGCCCCAAACATCTCAGGCACCTCTGTCAGAATGCTTGAACCACCGAAAGACGTGATAATATCCGAAAAACGTCCGACTAAAGGATTGGCTGTAATGCCCGAAAAGCCATCGCTGCCGCCACATTTTAATCCGACTGTCAGCTCACTTACCGGAATCTGAATGCGGATGTCTTTACCGGCGATGTTAAGAAGCTCACCGATAAGCTTTCTGCCTTCTTCGATCTCGTTCTCACAGTTCTGGCACACAAGATATCTGACGCGCTCTTCATCAATACCCTCAAGGTATTTCTTCATATGATCGAGATTATTGTTTTCACAGCCGAGAGAAAGCATAAGCACTCCGCCGCAGTTGGGGTGTCTGGCTATATCGGCGAGTATCCTGGCAGTATTTTCCTGATCGTCGCCCATCTGTGAGCAGCCGTAAGGATGTGTCATTGCCACCACACCGTCAATGCTTCCGGAGCCTGACGATATGTGCCTGAAATCCGCTTCCAGTTCTTCCGCGATATGGTTCACACAGCCGACAGTCGGAATGATCCAGATCTCATTGCGTATGCCTGCGCGTCCGTCTTTGCGCCTATAGCCCATAAAGGTGACGGGCAGGCTTTCAGAGTATTGATATTCTCTCACAGCCTCCGTCGGAGTATATGCATACGTAAGCTGCCCCTTAAGGCCTGTTTTCACATTATGCGTATGTACCCAGTCTCCGGCCTTTATCGGTTCCCGAGCTGTACCTATCGGATTGCCGTACTTTATGACCGGTTCACCCTCAGCAATATCCTTTATCGCGCATTTGTGACCGGCAGGAATATCCTGCAGAACAGTCACTTCCAGCTCCTCAAGCAGAGTACCGGCCTCAACCGGCTCCAGTATCACGGCCACATTATCCGACGGATCTATTTTTATGTATTTCTTCATAGGTTACATCTTCTCCAGTTTTTCCGCTGCCACAGCCTTAAATTCTTCCAAGCCCTTCGGATCCATCTTAGAAAAGGCGTCCTTCTCAAACTCCACGTACTTATCGACCAGATCTTTTGCGGGAAGCTTGCAGTTCGCCGCAAAGAAATCAAGTACTGCCGCATCATCCCTGATCATATATGTATTGTCGCCCCTGTGTCCTACGAGGGCTCCCTCAGCACGTTCGTCCGAGCTGTAGAATTTGATGAGCGCAGCCAGTGAAAACGCAAGATTCTCCGGCACCTTCTTAAACCTGTTGTAGTACTCTATAACACTCGGAAGGCATCTTGCTCTCCACTTGGAAACAGAATTAAGCGCGATGGAAAGCAGTTCATGTCTGATGAAAGGATTCTCAAAACGGTTTCTTACAGCGTCAGCAAACGCCAGCAGATCCTCCTTAGGCAGATCCAGGGTCGGTATGATCTCATTATAGATCGTATCATGCATGAAACCTGCGATCTTAGGATCCTGCATTGACTCCAGGACTGTATCATGACCGCTCAGATAAGAGTAGAGTACAAATGATGTGTGCGCCCCATTGAGGATGCGTACTTTACGCTGTTTGTAAGGTTTCTGATTGTCGGTGAAAATGACGGGCAGACCGGTTTTCACAAGGGGAAGCTCATCGCTGATATCCTTTGCAGACTCGATCACCCAGAGCGCAAACGGCTCAGCCGTATCCAGCAGCCTGTCCTCATATCCCAGTTCCTTCCAGATATCTTCAGCGTCATTGCGGGGATATCCGGTCACTATACGGTCTACCAAGGTCGAGGTGAATACGCAGCACTCATCCACCCATTTTCTGAATTCATCGGACAGATTCCAGTTCGCTATCTGTGACATAACACATTTTTTAAGCATTATTCCGTTATCGTCTATGAGCTCCACCGGAAGCATGACCAGACCCTTGTCAGGAGCGCCGCCAAACTCTGTGAAACGTTCAAATAAAAACTTGGTGAGTTTGCCGGGATAGCTTTTGGGAGGGCACATCGTGATCGAATCGCTCTCATCATAAACGATACCCGCCTCGGTAGTGTTTGATACAATAAATCTTAGTGAAGGCAGCTTCGCGTAATCGGCGTAACGCTCGTACTCGCCGTACGCATCGACAGCGTCCGCAACGGAGGTGATCACTCTTTTTTCAACATATTCGCCATCATCCGTCTTGCCTCGCAGAAGCACTGTATAATTGTAATCCTGCTTCCCAAACTGGTCCAGATTCCCGAATTCGATAGGCTTGACCAGTACTATATTGCCGTCAAAGGTTCCCCTCTCGTTCATGATATCGATCATGTAATCCACAAAAGCCCTGAGGAAATTGCCTTCTCCGAACTGTAGAACTTTGATATCACGTTTCTTTTTAGTAAACATTTTTGCATTGATCTGTTCCATGACCATTCTCCTTCCAAATATAAAAAAGCGCTATTCCTTAATCAGTGTTTCCCTGATGTAAAAGTACCGTCTGCTCATTGGGATCATATATCCTCATAAGTATGTAAGCTCTTACATGTTGTGTTAAACAATTCGGAGCCTTATATACAGCGCCCCGTGAATGTAAATATATTATAATATTTTTTCAAGCCCGTCAAGAAATATTTACGTGTCACAAGCTGTTTTTTCCTAATTTTTTCTTGCATTCTCAGCCGATTCGGTTTATAATCGGAATAGTTCTTGTAATCGCTTACACATGGAAGCATTTACAGATATTCTTACATTCTTTCATTTGCCACTTATTCTATTCCGGGGTATCATCAATGACTATATACGATATTTCAAAAAAAGCCGGCGTCTCCATCGCCACTGTGTCACGGGTCCTTAACGGCAGTGACAAGGTAAGTCCTGCGACCAGGCAGAAGGTGCTTGATGTCATGAACGAGTGTTCATATACTCCAAATGCCTTTGCCAGAGGTCTGGGTCTGAATACCAGCAAGACCATAGGTATCATGTGCGCGGATTCTTCCGACATTTATCTGGCCAAAGCCGTATATTATCTGGAACAGTTCCTTCGGAAAAAAGGTTACGACAGCATACTTTCATGCTGTGGCTACGCTCTTGCTGACAAGATCAATTACATGAATCTCCTGCTGTCAAAAAAGGTGGACAGTATCATTCTGGTCGGCTCCAATTTTGTAGCATCAAAGGACGAAGATAACACTTATATCCGTGAAACCGCCAAAAAACACCCTGTTATGATACTCAATGCCGATTATGCCGCTGATAACGTTTACTGCTGTATGTGCGATGATTATCAGGCTACATATTCCGCAACCCGGGAGCTGATACTCTCAGGCAGGCGTGACATTGTATACGTTTACAATTCCACCTCCTTCAGCGGCTCCAAAAAACTTGCGGGCTATATGGATGCGGTTAAGACTCACGGGCTCAAGTGCATCACGGAATATATCAGCAAGCAGTTTGAGCCCTCTGCCGAGCTGCTTGAGGCAACCGAACGTCTTAAAATGCTCCACAGACAGGGTGTTAAGATGGATGCCGTAGTAGCCAGCGAGGACTCCCTGGCATTGGGCGCAGTCAAATTTCTCACCCGTATCGGTGCCAAATGTCCGGAAGATGTTGCTGTCATCGGCTACAATAACTCGATCCTTGCCGTCAGCAGCGAGCCCGAACTGACATCGATCGACAATCGTCTGGAACTGCTGTGCAAGCAGCTTGTATCCAATGTTGTCAATGTACTTGACGGCAACGAAGTCCCCAGTAAGACCATTTTTTCCGGTCTGCTGGTAAAAAGACAGACCACTTAAAAAGCTTTCAGTGAAGTTCTACACGCTGTTCAGTCTCATCATCAAACAGGTAAATATGACCGTACGGTACCGCGAAACAGATCTCACTGTCCATTTCAGGCGTATCATGCGGATCTATCTTCAGTATTGCGCTGATCCCTTCTATATCGACATACACGTTGGTATTATCACCCAGCAGCTCTGTCAGCTCAACTTTACATTTTAACGTGATGCTGTCAGCCGGAGCTTTATCTCCCACCAGAACCGCGTGTTCCGGTCTGAACCCGAACACGACTGTCCTGCCCTCAAATCTGTCTGCTACCGCTTTATCTGCAAAATCAGTCAAGATGACCGTATTGGATCCCACCTCAAACCGGCCGTCCTTCACCCGGGCCTTAATGAAATTCATAGGCGGTTCACCGATAAATCCCGCGACAAACATATTTACCGGATTGAAATACAGATCATAAGGTTTCCCTACCTGCTGAATATATCCATCCTTCATGACCACGATCCTGTCGGCCATCGTCATTGCTTCTGTCTGGTCATGAGTAACATATATCGTCGTGGCACCTGTCTCCCTGTGTATCTGGGTTATTTCGGAACGCATGGTGACACGCTGCTTGGCATCAAGATTCGAAAGCGGTTCGTCCATCAAAAAAATGCCTACCTTGCGGATGATCGCTCTTCCGACTGCCACACGCTGTCTTTGTCCTCCGGAAAGCTCTCTGGGCTTTCTGTCCAGATAATCGGTAAGCCCCAGAACCTTGGCGGTAGCCAGCACCTTTTCCTCTATCACGTCTTCGTCAACACCCTGTAGCGAGAGACCAAAGCTCATATTGTCATAAACAGACATATGCGGATAGAGCGCATAACTCTGAAAGACCATGGCAACCTCGCGCTCCCTCGGTCCCAGTTCATTTACACGCCTGCCGTCGATCATAAAATCGCCCTTAGAGATATTCTCAAGTCCGGCGATCATACGCAGAGTAGTGGATTTACCGCAGCCCGAAGGTCCGACAAAAACAATAAATTCGCCCCGCTCTATGTCCAGATTGAAATTATGTACCGCATGAAACCCGTTGGGGTAAATTTTATTGATATCTTTCAAAGTAAGATAGGCCATGTTGTTCTCCTAACGTAAATCGTTTTTCCGGGCAGATGACATCGCATCCCGCAATATCCTGCCAAACAGGTTTCTCGCTCCCACCAGAAGCATATCCGCCGCCAGACCAAACAGTCCGTAAAGGAGCGGTCCGACAGCCAAAAGCCGGGTTTCCTCTCCAAACGCCGTAAGCAGCGCCAGATTGATCAGATTGTAGATGTAATATATGATGTATACAACTACAGCTGAATAAAGAATATTAAGAATAAAGGACCAATATTTACGTGTTCTCACAAACAGATATTTATCATTGGCACCCTCAGACGGTTCTATGAAGCGGATCAGCTTATTGGTCAGCAGATCGGTAACCACCCCGCCGGCTGCCATCATGATCAACATCATATCGTAAAATCCGGTGACATACATTCCCAGACCGAGATAAAAGAAAAAACATGTCGCTCCGAAAAACCAGTATTTGATAAACAACACCTTGATCAGATTTGGTATACGAAAGCGTTTTCTCCCGCTTACGCGTGCTATCTCTTCATCCGATACCTCGGGTGAAGTTTCCTCAGAGGCATTGACCAGTCTGTCTACCGCGTCGTGCTTCAATGAATACGGATCATGATCACTATTCCTCTTGGCCATCAGCTTTTAGTCCTCTCCGGAAATGTCGATCTCGTCCAACTTGCCATAGCCTTCAACATCTATCGAAGTATTGATCTTCTTCAGAAGCCGGCCGTATACGGGAAGCAGGGCTGTCAGCAATGCAACTGCCACTATCATGATAATATGTAAAATTACTATTCTATCCGCTGCGTATATATAAGGGCTTTCGCTCAAAACCCTCTGGAACTCCTCCTTTGCCATCGCTTCCGATATTCTCAGATGGTAGAATATATCTGCGGTTATGATGATCGCAAAGATCGCGTACATCAGGGCCAGCATGGGAACATTGGCTTTCCTGCGCTTGGGAAAAGCATTCAGGAAACAGACAAATACAAGGATAGAAAAAAGCATGGTCACAAATCCGCAGAGCCCCATATTTTTCCCTTGTATCTTGGCTGTAGTGTCCGAGATTTTGGTCAGATTCAGGGAATATACCAGAAAAGCCGCAGCAAGAGCTATCCCGGGAATGATCTGAGGTTTCCTTTTTAAGGATACCAGCATTTTACGAAACGACTCTTTCATCTTACAGGCCAACCTCCTTTATCTGATGGCATTCGTAGTTTCTTTGTCAAAGAAATGGACGCGGTCAAACGACACCCTTACTTCATCACCTGCTTTATAGTCACACCATTCACGGAACTTACATACTATCCTGTTCTTGCCTGTTGTCCCGTGAACCAGTGTAGTCTGTCCCAGATTCTCATTGAGACTGATACGAACTTTTACGGCACCGCCCTCTATTTCGACAGTTTCCTTATCATTCCCGGCTTCGGTATCACCGTCGATCGAAACAACATTCTCGGGGCGCACTCCCAGCACTACTGCTTTTCCTTCATAAGGTCTGAGTATTTCGACATACCTTCCGTCCGCTTTAATGCTGAAATCATCGCACTTAAAACTTCCATTCTGTATCCTGCCTTCAAAAAAGTTCATGGGCGGCAGTCCTATGAAACTGGCAACGAAAAGATTGGCGGGAGTATCATAAAGCTCGAGCGGAGTCCCTATCTGCTGCACATATCCCATAGACATGCAGACGATCCTGTCGGCCAGCGTAAGCGCCTCGGTCTGATCGTGCGTAACGTATATCATCGTTGCTTTCAGTTTTTTGTGTAAAAGCAGTATTTCACGTCTGGTCGCGCCTCTTAATTTCGCGTCAAGATTGGACAGCGGCTCATCGAAAAGAAATACTTTGGGGGTACGCACGATCGCCCGTCCCATAGCCACACGCTGCCGCTGTCCTCCTGACAGCTGAGCCGGCTTTTTGTTCAATTGATCCGTAAGTCCGAGTATTTCCGCGGCAGCAAGTACTTTCTGATGAATGACGTTTTTGTTTTCTTTGCGCAGTACCAGAGAAAACGCCATGTTTTCATATACCGTCATATGCCCGTACAGAGCATAATTCTGAAATACCATGGCTATATCGCGATCTTTGGGAGGCATGGTGGTAATATCCCTGCCATCAATAAACAGCTTGCCGGCTGAAATATCCTCCAGACCGGCAACCATACGCAATGTCGTAGACTTGCCGCACCCGGAAGGCCCGACCAGCACTATCAATTCCCCATCCTTTATATCAAGGTTGAAATCATATACTGCCTGAACATTGTTTGGATATATCTTGTCCAAATGCTGCAGTTGCAAATTTGCCATGTCTATCCCTTTCGTTATCTGTTTTTGGCCAGTTCGGCTTCATAGCTTTTCAAACTGCTGCTTTTGATCATCCCGATCACACCGGCAATGATACATAAGCACCCCGATACGATCAGAAAAGCCACCGCTGACCTGTACTGTGAAGCCTTCATTACCGCTTCTTCGACCCCGCCAATATTGATCACTGCCTGCGAAGCTTTTTTAGGTATCACGAATATCCTTACGTACTGGAGCGCCCCTATAACGAGCAGTGTCACCGAATATCCGAAATGATACTTTTTTACTCCTTCGGAGCAAAGAAAAGCGGTCAGCATAAACAGCAGGTTGTAAATAATGGAAACACCTGTCAGCCAGGTATAATAATAATTTCCGACATCCGATCTATATATATTGACAAAGAACAAAACATTGAAAAGGATCGCAAGATATGTAAGCCCCGATGATAATGAGTTCTTGGTATACCTCAGGATATCCTTTTTTATCTGCTTCTCATCCATTTACACGGGCTCCTTTCCCTTGATCGATCAAGTTCTTCTCTGCCTTTGTCACACTTATTTTCCAGATCATGTTGACCACTATCAGGCATACGGATATAAGCAGAATCCCAAATACAGCCTTTCCGATATCAAACCAGAAGGTAGACTCGGTATAAGTGGAATTCCAGATTTCAGCCCAGAAAGCGAGCATTTCAAAATCTATTGTGGTCAGAAACTGTTCTTTATATGCTGCCAGATTTTTAAGCGCCCATATCGAAAATCCGATACCGGCAGCCGTAAACAGGCAGGCAGCTACATAATTGCCTGCATAATAGCGCCTGCGTATATGAGTGTTCATGATCAGAATAAAAACCGCAAGCAATATAAGTATGATACCCGCTCTCGTCAGAGCACGGTTAAAATCCTGCATATCGTAAAAAATACGCGCGCCTTCAACATAGTCAGAGGAGGCATCTGCCGGATCAGGCATCATCTGATACAGGCTGTCATAAAGATCCGTCATCAGTCCCAATGAATAAACGAAAACCAGAGCGCTCGCGATCAGCGCCACATAACAGACTATCTTCTGGAATTTCATCTGTGCTTTATACATCAGGTACCTCCAAAATCCCGAATATAACGAATAATATCACTTTAGCATTTATCATCGCAAAAACAGATTTATTATATCGTTCGCTATAGTTTATGCAACGGCATGGGAAGCAAAGTTCCCATGCCCTGCACATCTGAAACCGAAATATGATTTCATTAAAGAATAATTACATACCGCATCAGTTTCCGTTATAGAAATCAAGAAGCCTCTTCCATGCCTGCTGCTTGAGAAGCAGATACTGGGCACCGTTCCAGCTGCCGGATACCGAACTGAGAACCTCACCTCTTGAAGACAGGCCTTCGCCCGAATAACCGTGCTGGATAATGTCAACAAGGAGATTGTAGCCGCCCTTCGTGCCGGAGAAATTCTGGGTCAGATCGGTATAGGTAGCAAGCGTTTCGTTCTCTACAGTAGTATTGGGCAATACTGTAGGGATCGAAGTATACCAGGGATTGGCTGCTACGGCGAGTACCGGATGCTTGATGGTTCCAAATCCGATAGCGTTTGAAATATATCCTGCGCCTTCCTTGCCGACTTCATGTGTACACTGATACTCAAACGCCTGGCTCTTTACAAAGCTTAAGGTCGATCCGAGATAGAAACGGGCGTAATTGGTGTAGTTACCTGATGCCTTCTCCCACAGCTCAGCATATGTGGCATCAGCGATAACAGGCATTTCGTTGCCGTTGAAGTTGAAGGTCACATAAGAGCCGTCCGAATTGGTCTTTATAAACTCAGAAGGTCCGTAGGACATAAGGATCATGCCGTCTTTGCTGTATGCGTAGTCTATGAGCTTTAAGGCTGCGCAGAGCTTGTCCTGATCATCTCCCACACCTGACTTGGAAATGGCCCAGCCGTCAGTCTTTACCGAACGCCATGATTCGGTAAATCTCATATATACACCGTTAGGATCTGTTCCGTCATACCAGCGGGCTACAGGAACCATAACTGCCATATACTTTTCACCCTGGTCTGCCTGGAGCTTGGTAGCGTTCATAACGGTCTGGGTCTGGTTGTAATCGTAGCTTACAAATCCGAGATCATTTTCGAGCATGGTAGCGGAGCTCTCTTCCGATGCGTTTACATAGGATTCGGAAATAAGACCTTCGCGTACAAGTGCGTTCATCCTGTCGATAGCTATATAGGTAGCTTCTTCCTGACGTCCGTCGTGAAGGTTGCCGTCACAGTCAAGATAGAGGTAATCCTGTCTGGACTCAAGACCTCTTACGCCGAAGAGATGTCCGGCAAATCTGAAAAGGTCTATCTGACGCTGAAGGTTGCTGTCCTCACGGGAGAACATACCCTGAATGGTATCTGTTCCGTTAAGAGTCTGGGGGTTGGCAACTACACAGCGCAGGAGAGCTACAAGCTCATCTGCGTCCCATGCCGCGTTCTGTCCGCAGAACAGATTCGAACGGGTAGTTCCGTAATATCCGTTATAAGCTGTATCGATATAATTACGAAGCATATTGACAGCATCCACACCGCTCACTGTTCCTGCTGCAAGCGCGTCGTTCATATTCTTGATGATATTGCCTGCCGCGTCGTAATCCTTGGTGATCTTCTCAACACCCGATCCGTCAGCCTTTACTACATCAATGCTGATCTTGCCGGATTCAGGCATATAAGGTGTGTAGACCGCTGCGTTCAGGTTCTTGCATGATGCAGCCGTAAATTCGCCGTCACCGTCAAGGAGCTTTGCTGCCATATCCGTTCTCATCAGAGGCATACGCTCGATATCGTCGGCACCGTCAAAATAAGGTGAGAAATAGATAGCACCCTTATTGTCGCCTGTAGTGGATCCCGTAATGGAAAGGCGAACGATCGAATTGCTTTCAAGATAAGCCTTAAAGTTGGGCATCATATCAAGATAATCCGCAATATTTACCAGATATCCCGCATTGCCGTACTCTGAAAGGGTAGCTGCCGAACCGGCAACCATATCAACCTGGTCAAGCTGCTCTTTCCAGTAATCAAATTCCTTAGCTGCCGAATTGCCCTGATACTTATCCTCGAATACCATTCCGAGGATTTCCTGAAGGCGTACCCAGGTAGGCTTTAAGTCGCCTGCATAGTAGGTTTTACCATCAGCAAGAGTAATGCCGTCTCCGGCTACTTCAGCGTCAAAGAACAGACCTGTCTTGGTGCTGTTGTAACCGGTAGCCATGCGGAGCACGGTTCCTTCTTTAAAGGACAGTTCCTTTGCTTCCTCATTGGTCGTTGCATTGGCCTGGCCGCTGTTGTCCTGCTTCTGCTCTGCATCGCTCGATACCGGAGCCGTGGTAGCCGTAGGCTTCGGAGTAGCTGTAGCAGCAGCTTTATCGCTGCCCTTGTCTGTGTCGTCCGCCTTCTTTGTACATGCCGCCATTGAGAAAACGAGTGCCAGCGCCAGTACAATCGCAAGAACTGACTTAAATCTCTTCATAAAATCTCCTCCTGAAAATAATAAAATAGAATCATGTATTGTTGACCGCGAAAGCGGAAGCAACCGTAAAAATGCCGATCGTGTTATTCCTTTACACCACCCATATTCACACCTTTTGCAAAGTATTTCTGTATGAACGGGTATATTATGATAATGGGAACTATCGAGCAGACTATCAAAGCGTAGATCACCGAATCCGAAGCATACGTTTTATTCCACCCGGCACTGGTTTCGGGATCCGTGAAATATTCGAGCTGTCTGCGGACAAATACCTGAAGCGGATGCTCATTCAGGTTAGACATCATCTGTCTTGCCCAGAAATATCCATTCCAGCGTGAAATTCCGAAGAACAGCGCAACCGTGGCTATCGTAGATTTACTCATGGGTATATACACCTTGGACAGAACCTGCATCTCTGTCGCTCCGTCCACTATAGCCGCCTCTTCGATCTCGGAAGGAACTCCCTCGAACGCGTTGCGCAGCAGGATAATGTTCATCGCCGCCATACCCATGGCTATGACTACCAGCCATTTATCATCGCTGATACCAACTGAGTTGAAAACTTTCTTGGTGTTTATGTAGTTCAGATACTGGGGAACCAGTCCGGCGCTGAACCACATGGTAAAAACCAGGAAAAAATTGAATGTTCTGCGGAACAGCAGGCGCTTCTTCGACAGCGCGTATCCGCCCAGTATGGATACGCCCAAAGCCCAGAGAGTACCGAAAAATGTCAGAAACAGTGTATTGGAATACGAATTCCAGAACATATTATTGCCGAACATTTCGCGGAACGCGTCAAACTGGACTCCCTTGGGGAACAGCAGCACCTGATTGTAATCCACATAGCTGCGTCCGCTTATAGCCGCCGATATCGCATAAACAAACGGATACAGACAGCTCAGGGCAAATATCGTGAGCAGCAGATAGCTGAGGATCTTAAAAATGAGTTCGGATATTTCCAATTTACGTTTCATATGACAACCTCACCTAATAGAGTGACACATTGGAAGCCTTGCGGGCAATGGTATTTGCCCCGATCACCAGCAGCATGCCGACCACATTGTTCATCATCTCGGCAGCGGAGGCTATACCTTTTAAGCCGGCCGCGCTGCCCTCACCCATACCCAGTCTGTAGGAAAGAGTGGAAACCACATCCGCGGTCATGTAGGTATCAGTGTTGTAAAGAAGGATGACCTTTTCATATCCTATACTTAAGAGCGAACCTATACGGGTAATGAGCATGATGACTATCGTAGAAAGGATGCTGGGAAGCACCACATATCTCATCTGTGACATCTTGCCGGCTCCGTCTATCTGTGCCGCCTCGTAGCTGGTAGGTGAGATCGCTATAATAGCGGCAAAATATACGATGCTGTCGTATCCTGCACCCTCCCAGATACCGCTTATCTGATAAATGGCTCTGAAAAACGAAGGATTACGAAGAAGTCCCGACCTGCCGACTTCTTCGGTAATGGCTCCCATTTTGACCAGAAGCTGGGATATGACACCCATGCCCGAAGTTAATGAACCCTGTTTGATCAGCAGTGTAACAAGTGATGTCATAACTACCGTTGACATGAACTTCGGCAGATAAGTCAGTACCTGATATACGCTGCGCGCTATATTGGAACGGATCTCATTGAAAAAGAGAGCAAGTATGATAGGCATCGGGAAGCCGAAGCATAACCCGTAGAAGCTCAAAAGAAATGTATTGCGAAGAGCCCTCCAGAAGCTGGTTGCCTGAGACCCCAGGATCAGGGTCTTAAATGAGGAAAAGCCCGAATACACCTGTTCTGAAACAGGCTTGACCACATCATATACCTTAAAGCATCCCAAAAGCTCATACATAGGGAAATAACGCCAGAAAAGAAATACGAGCAGCATGGGAACAAGCATCAGATAAAGGCGCCAATCCTTAACGATGGCACGCCCCACGTTCAGCCAGTAATGTTTCTCGACATCATCCCTGACAGCCTGTTCAGGATCCTGTGAGTACTTACCGGTCTCTTCGTCATAGATCAAATAGTCCGACC
Source organism: Lachnospiraceae bacterium (assembly GCA_024698555.1). Lineage (GTDB taxonomy): Bacteria > Bacillota > Clostridia > Lachnospirales > Lachnospiraceae > RUG11977. The sequence goes on along the minus strand of JAILRI010000046.1, from coordinate 23,336 downwards.
CCTTAGCCCTCATGTGAGACCTCCTGTTTTTCTTTTTCAAGACGCATCAGATAATCCTTCTGATCCTCAAATAATCCCTCCGCGTTACGTGCCGCCAGAACACCGATAAGTGCAAACATCCAGCTTAAGATATCTGTGGTCACAAAGGCCAGCAGCGCTTTTAAGTCCGCTCCCAGAATAAGAGCCGTAAGAAATCTGCCCAGACACGCCGCCGCAAAGATCAGCGTCACATATATTACAGTAAGAACAACCTTATCCCTGACCTTCTTCCTGCCGATATACTTAATATATATCAGTACAGCAGCCGCCATAAGATTGCCAAGGCAATATACCGCGTACTGTCCGGGTGTCGCCCGGGATGCCATGCAGAACGCCACACCTCCGACTATAGCGGAAATGGCTCCAAAAGCTCTCCAGCGCATGAACTCAAGACTCATAAAGAGAATGTTCAGTGACAATACATACGGCAGTTCAGGGAACCACTCACGGGCACCCCTGGTAATAAGCGTTTCAGCTATAAAAAAAATGAGTGACAGAATAAATATGTTCGTAATTCTGTATTGATTAAATGTAAGTGCTTTCATTTAACAGATAAAGTAATCCTTTTAGCTTGTATATTATATAATATAGCATTTTTTAACGTATGTCAACAAAAATTTCTTTCAGTTGTATCATCACAATGTAAAATTTTAACAAAACACATTTGAAATCGCGTGGTTTCTGTGTTATAATATGTAAAAGAGTTACATATAATTGTAAAAGCGCTTACATAACTTTTAGATGTCCCGGTTTTCAAAAGCCATAACGCCTTTATCTATCATGACTATCATTAATCCGGAGGTTATAACATGCTGATATCGGACAATCATATTGCGGCTTCAGATATAACAAATCCCAGAAGCCAAAACACTGTGGCAAAAAACGGCGCTGAAAGCTCCAATGTTTCAACGTCCGAAAATGCTGCCGATACGTCACAGGTAACGTCCAAAAACAGTACTGTGGAAATATCGCCCGAAACCCGTATGCTTGCGAGGCTCTTGTCCGAAAATTATACCGGGGGAGGAAACACATATTCTTCCACGATCGCCAAGGCTCTGAATGAAGCAGGTCTTGCCCAGACTCCCACCAATCTTTCCGTAGCCATGCTACTGCTCGATAACGGTATGTCGATAGGCAAGGAAAGTATCCGTAATATGCTGACCGGTATCAGTACACATCCCGATGTGCCCGCCGGAGTTCTCGTTAATATGGCTAAATCCGGGATAGAACTGACCAATGACAATGTCAGGCTGGTGCAGGATTTTAACGAGCATTCGGCAATAGTTGCGGACGAGATCAATGAAGTTGCGGATATGATCGAAACCCTTATTTCCTCTGCCGATCTGCCCGAAGAGCTTGATACAGCCATCAGATCAGCTGTTTTTGAAACAGTGGTCGCCGCCCGTGAAGCAGAGCAACCTGAGCAAAGTGAGTCCTTAAACCTTCCCGTATCACAGGAAACTTCTGATGGTTCAATTCATGCCGGGCCCTCCGGTTCCGATGTCAGCTCCGGGCTTCCCGAAACAGTTTTCCATACAGCTTCCCCTGAACGCCCCGCTGATACAGGTCATATAAATCCGCAGGATATTTCCGGTATAAACGCGCTTCTTTCCAATGTCGGAAACGATACGGTTTCTTTGGCCGCTCCCTCTCCCACAACATCTGAGGACATCTCAAATGTCGTTGAAAGGATCGCGAACGCGCCTGCCGGTGAAGTCGAAAGCGCGCAGGCTTTGGCAGGAACGCCCGAAGGACAGATCAATCCGGCTGTTTCCGCGCCCGCTTTATCCGGTGCGGTTACTCATCCCGAAACGGCATCAGGCGGACAGATGCCTCCCCTGACGCCTTTTTCACATCCATATCGTGTAGTAACCGGTGCCGATAAGCCGGTATTGCAGCACGACGCAGGCGCTTCAGCAGGTGAGGGCACTTTCTCGCATTCTTCGTTTGCCGATCCGTCACAGTCACAATCATTTACAGCGATCCATGAAAACACATCCGGCACTGCTTCTCAAACAGATGTACGGAATCTGGATATGCTTTGGGAAGATTTAAGCAGCGCCAACATGGAATCTGCCCAGAAAGCGGAAGGCGTTTTTTCCAACGCCATGGAAGGCAGTCCCGACAGAACCGGACTTCACAGACTCCTTAGTGATGAGTTTAAAGCCATGTCCGGAGCCGAACTGAAGAAAGCCCTCAAAAGCGCCTTATCGCTCAACCCGGACAAACTTGGCAAGGACAGTGTCAAAGAGCTCTATAAACGTACATACGAGTTTTTGAACCGTTTGAAAAACATCCCCGACGAAGCATCATCTGCCGGGAAGCTTTCGGATAAAGCCTCTCATGCCCAGAAAAGTCTGGATACACTGTACCGGCTTAATCAGATGTACCCTCATTTTGAGCTGCCTGTAAAATTTTCCGAAGGAGAGGGAGAATCCGGGCTGTATGTTTACGCCAGAAATCGAAACCGTATCCAGTCAAAGGGCACCAGTGCCCTGCTGCATCTGAATATGCCCAATCTCGGTCCTGTGGATATCCACTTAGAGCTTACCGACCGCAATTTAAATGCGCGCTTTTACTCCGAAGAACCGGCCGGTGAAATACTTAAAGATAATGTGGAAGAGCTTAACGATAAGCTTGAAGCAAAGAATTACCTGTTAAACGCCACTTTCAGCCCCGCCCAAAAGCTGAAAGAAGATGCCGCGGAGGACGCAGCCGGCAGCATGGCCGCTTCTTCAAACGGTGCCGCGCCTTCTGCAGAGACCAAATACAATTTTGATACAAAGGCATAAAAAACACCATCTGCCACTTGATATTAGTCTACAGTTGTGGTATACTACAGAATAATCTACAGACGAAGGAGTAGTACAGTTGAAGAAAACCCGTGACATTCCCTTTGAGCCCAAAGAAGGCTTTCATTGGACGGATATCCCGACAGGTATCTGTTTTCTTTTGGCGCTTATCGCGGTCGGTCTTGCTCTGGCTATCAATCTTCGTCCTTTATACTATCTTGATATCACCTGGTTCGACATTCCCGGCGAATCCGGGCTCAACGCCGTAGTTATCAAAGAAAATTACAACGCTCTCATAGATTACTGCTCGCCGTTCTTTAAGGGTGAGCTTACTTTTCCGTCACTGCGGGCTTCAGCCTCAGGCATCTCACATTTTGCAGAGGTCAAGCATATATTTAACGTCATTTACATCGTAGGTCTGATAAGCCTTGTGATATGCATTGTTTCATTCATCATCAAAAAAAAGAGCAACGAAACCCGCTATCTGCTTGTTGCAGGTATAGTTGCCCTTGTTATTCCGGTGTTGTTTGTAATATTCGCGCTGATCAATTTTAACGCGATGTTTACTTTGTTCCATCTGCTGGCTTTTAAAAACGGAGACTGGATGTTTGACCCGGCCACCGATCCGGTCATTAATATACTTCCCGAAAGCTTCTTTATGCAATGCGGTATGATAATAGCAGCAACTGTGATCATAGGAGCGGTCACTGTCATCCTTATCTGGCTGTTCCGCCGTAAGAACCGTAAAGAAGTCCGGCTGCTCCCTCCCAAGAAAAACTATTATTACTGACCGTCTTTTTTATTATTCTTGTCAGCCGCTTTATAGATCACCTGCAGTATATATATGATCACCGGCACCACTATAGTGGCGTAGAGCGCGGTCATAAACACGGAATGGGCATTTTCCCATTTTCCCAGCGCTGCTATGAGCACTACGATATACATTCCGACCAGCAGGATCACGCCTATCAGGGCGGCGATCCTTTTAATTTTCGCAAATTTCTCCATATGCTTACTCTCCTTTTTATTCCAATCCCGCTTCATGTCTGATCTTGTGAAGGTATTCCTCCAGCTTGGCTTCATATCCCATACCGCTTAAACGGTAAAAAACTGTTCCCGCCAGCTCATCAGGCAGGTATCGCTGCGCGCTGAAATGATTCTTGAAGTCATGGGCATATTCGTAATCAAGGCCATGTCCCAGCTTCGCAGCACCTTTATAATGCGCGTCCATAAGATGCGCAGGGACTTTCGGCGTTTTACGGCTGCCAACATCCGCAAGGGCGTCATCTATGGCACAGATCGCAGAGTTGGATTTCGGAGCGCACGCGACATATGCTGCCGCCTGAGCCAGCATGATCCGCGATTCGGGCATTCCTATCCTTTCCACAGCCAGGAAAGCCGATGTAGCAACGACCAGCGCCATAGGGTCCGCATTGGACACATCCTCCGAGGCACATATCACTATACGTCTGGCAATGAATTTGATATCCTCGCCCGCATATAGCATCCTGGCAAGATAATATATTGCCGCGTCCGGATCGGAGCCTCTCATGCTCTTTATAAATGCCGATATAGTATCATAATGATTGTCCCCATCCTTATCATACCTGATAACACGCTTCTGTATACATTCTGACGCAGTCTTCAGATCGATATGAATACGCTCGTCAGCTTCCCGTTCTGTAGTCAGAACTCCCAGTTCTATGGCGTTTAAAGCTGCTCTGGCATCTCCGTTTGCAGCATCTGCAAGAAAGTCAAGAGCATCATCGTCTATCACGGCGTGATATGCTCCCAGTCCTTTCTTCTCATCAGTAAGAGCTCTTTTGATAAGCTCTTCGATGTTTTCTTTTGTGAGCGGTTTCAGTTCGAAAATGACTGACCTGGAAAGTAAAGCCTGATTGACCTCAAAATATGGATTTTCCGTAGTCGCCCCGATAAGGATCACGGTGCCGTCCTCAACAAAGGGCAGTAAATAGTCCTGCTGTCCCTTATTAAAACGATGTATCTCATCTATGAAGAGCATGGTACGTCTGCCGTATCCTCCGTAAAGCTTTTGAGCCTCGGTCACGACATCCTCCATATCCTTCTTGCCGGCAGAGGTAGCGTTGATCTGCCTGAACTCACAGCTGGTGCTTGCAGCTATGACTCTGGCCAAAGAAGTCTTTCCGGTTCCGGGAGGTCCGAAAAATATCACGGAACTCAGACGATCTGCCTTTATAGCCCTGTAAAGCAGCTTGTCCCTGCCCAGGATATGTTCCTGACCGACCACTTCGTCAAGAGAAGTCGGTCTCATCCTGGATGCAAGCGGGGATTCCTTTTCCCGGTTCTTATCCTTCATATAATCAAATAGATCCACTTGATTTTCTCCATTCGGATATAATAAACACTGGATATAATTTTACATCGGTGCTCGATAAAGTCAAGTACCGCAGCAATTATTGTTATTGAATTCGTAAAAGCGCTGTGATATCATAATTAACATGAAAAATATATATTTTGACAATGCCGCTACGAGTTTTCCCAAGCCGGCTGCGGTAGCAGACGCTGTTTCCGCTTATTTCGCCGCCAATGGATGTAACCCGGGAAGGGGCAGCTATCCCGGAGCGCTGGAGGCAGAAAACGTTCTTTTCGATGCAAGACAATTGCTGAAACAGCTTTTTAACGCGCCTGACGAACGTAACGTCATATTTACTCCCGGTGATACCTGGAGCTTAAATATGCTCATAAAGGGTATTGCACGCAAAGGAGACGTGTTTATGACCACTTCCATGGAACATAATTCGGTCATGCGTCCTCTGTATTCTCTTTGCGGTAAAGGAGATATTACACTGTACACCATTCAATGTGATCCTGACGGACAGCTCTCGTACGATGAAATGTATGAACAGCTTAACCATATCCTTCTTTCAGCCCATGACGATGTCTCCAGGTCGTTAAGAGCCGTTGTCATGACTCACGGTTCGAACATTACGGGGAGTCTTCTCCCTGTAGAAGCCGCAGGGGATTTTTGCCGTGAACATGGATTATTTCTTATTGTGGATGCTGCGCAGACCGCAGGACTGGTTCCGATCGATGTTCGCGCCATGAATATTGACGGTCTGTGCTTTTCGGGTCATAAGGGACTCATGGGTCCTCAGGGCATCGGAGGTTTTATAATCTCAGATCGTCTGTCGCATGAATTATCCACTATAGTTGAAGGCGGAACCGGAAGTGACTCTCATCTGCTCACTATGCCGGATCATCTTCCTGACCGCTTTGAAGCTGGTACGCTTAACATCCCCGGCATTTTTGGCCTGAAGGAAAGTTTAAATTATGTTTTAACAGTTGGTGTAAGTAATATATTAAACAAAGAAAATCTCCTTAAGGAAAGATTCCTTACCGCACTTCGTAATATCAAGGGAATCTGTATTTACGGAAACGGCCCGTTGCCGGTAGTATCTCTTGTATGCAGCGCCATGGACCCCGCAGTATTATGCCGCAGACTTTCCGACGAATATGGCATATGGACCCGCTCAGGTCTTCACTGTGCTCCCGAGGCACACCGTACGCTCGGCACTTATCCCGTCGGTACAGTAAGATTCTCCTTAGGTTATTATAACACAGATGATGAAATAGATTATTGTATAAATGCGTTGGGTAATCTAATCTCGATTTAATTTTTAGTATGAGGAAATATATATGAACAACTCAAAAAAGGAACTCCCAATCATCTGCATATGTGGTCTGGTCACAGGCATTATAGCAGTTTTGCTCGTTCTGCTCGGGAATCCGGCCAACATGGGCTTCTGCATCGCCTGTTTCATACGTGACACCGCCGGTGCCTTGAAGCTCCACTCTGCCGCTCCGGTACAGTATATCAGGCCGGAGATCATAGGATTGGTATTGGGATCATTTATTCTCTCTCTCATCAGAAAGGAATTCAGACCCAAGGGCGGCTCGGCTCCTCTTACCAGATTTGTCCTCGGCTTTTTCGCGATGATCGGCTGTCTGGTATTCCTCGGTTGTCCATTCCGTATGATATTAAGACTCGCTGCCGGAGACCTGAATGCCCTGATCGGTCTGGCCGGTTTTGTCTGTGGAATACTGGCAGGAGTGTTTTTCCTGAATAAAGGCTTCTCCCTTGGAAGATCCTATAAGCAGCCTGTTACAGACGGCATCGCATTTCCTTTTATTCAGGTTGCCGCTCTCGTTTTACTCATCGCTGCACCTGCTTTTATCGCTTTTTCCGAATCGGGTCCCGGTTCCAAACATACAGCGGTTATAATATCACTTATCGCCGGACTTCTGGTCGGCGGTATGGCACAGTACACCAGACTGTGTATGGTCGGAGGCATCAGAGATCTGATACTGTTCAGGGAAAAGAAGCTTATTCTCGGATTTGTCTCCATCTTTGCCGCCGCGTTAATAGCTAATATATGTACCGGTAAGTTTAATTTAGGCTTAACAAATCAGTACAACGTTGTTGCTCATTTCGATATTTTATGGAATTTCCTCGGCATGCTGCTGGTGGGTTATTGCTGTGTGCTTCTCGGTGGCTGTCCCTTAAGGCAGCTTATCCTCGCAGGTGAAGGTAATTCAGACTCCGCGGTCACGGTTCTGGGCCTGATCACGGGAGCTGCTTTCAGTCATAATTTCGGACTGGCTTCCGCAGCAGCCTCCAAGACTCTGAATGATACTGCGGCTGCAGATGCTGCCGGGGTACTTCCTGATTCCGCTTATAACATCTCCTTGGGAGGAGCAACGACCGCAGGTAAGATTGCTGTAATCATCGGTCTGGTAATAGTTACTGTCATAGCTGTATCCAACACTTACAAAAACGCAAAATCAAGCTCTTGAACAATAATTATATTTTGTTGCAACTTATAATTAATTAAAAGGAGATTCTATTATGTCTTTTTTGGATGCCAGAGGGCTTTCATGCCCCGAACCTGTGATCATGATCAAAAATGCTATTACATCTAATGATTCACATTACGAGATCATGGTTGATAACCGCACTTCTGTAGAGAATATCACCCGTTTTGGCGAACATAACGGCTTTAAGGTATCCTGTACCGTTAAAGACGATGATTTTGTTCTTTCTCTCGATAAGTAAGGTTTCTATGAATACTTATATCGCTACATTTTATTCACATTTCGGGGCTGTACGTTTTGCAAGGGAACTGCAGACCCACGGCATCCATGTGAGCTTAGGCCCCGTTCCCCGTTTTTTAAGCTCCTCCTGCGGAACCTGTGCCGAATTTCAATATACTCCTGATCCGGTATCGGGAAACGCACAAACAGGCTTGATAAACTTACTGTCGCACCCGGAAGAGATCGAGCAGATCGTCCTTCTTCGGCCCGACGGTTCTCATGAAACAGCTTCCGATATCCGATTTGTAAACACCCGGTAGGGATTATGCTGGCGTAAACCTGAAGTGTCCGTTGGATTCATTTTGCACCATAAACCATATATACAGAAAGCGTAGAATTAATATGTCCGATAAGCCAAATACCGGTAATGTACGCCTCACCCGGCTTGCAAAATGCGCCGGTTGCGGTGCCAAAGTCGGTGCGGGAACTCTTTCAAAGCTCGTTAAGGGTCTGGAAACCATACAGCTTCCCGGTCTGCTGGTCGGTTTCGATACCAGCGACGATGCCTGTGTATATAAGATCAATGACGAAACAGCCCTGGTTCAGACACTCGATTTTTTTCCGCCGATAGTGGACGATCCTTTCACTTTCGGTCAGATTGCCGCCGCAAATGCCTTAAGCGATATATATGCCATGGGCGGCGAGCCAAAACTTGCCCTCAATATCATGGCTGTCACAAAGGATATGGACGAAGCCTCCATACATGATATCCTGCGCGGCGGTTGCAATAAAGCCAGCGAAGCCGGTGCTGCCGTCTGCGGCGGCCATACCATCCATGATGAATCACCCAAGTACGGCTTATCGGTTACCGGTTTTGTTCATCCTGACCGTTTCCTTAAAAATTCTTCCTCAAGACCCGGAGACGTCCTGATCCTCACCAAGCCGCTCGGAGTCGGTATCCTTACTACTGCCTCCAAAGCATCCATGCTCGACGAGCATGATCTTCAAACCGTGATCGATGCCATGTGTACGTTGAACAAAGCATCAAGGAACGATATGGTGAGGTATCGTGTTCATTCCTGTACTGACGTAACCGGCTTCGGACTTATGGGTCATGCTTATGAAATGGCCGCAGGCAGTCATACCACTCTGCATATTAAGGAAGCAGATCTTTGTATGCATAAAAATACCCTGCTCATGGCCTCCATGGGATTTGTACCCGAAGGAGCTTACAAGAACAGGGATTATGTCGGTGATCACTATATGACAAGATCGGCGGTAGACAGAGCCATGCTGGATGCCATGTTTGATCCGCAGACTTCCGGCGGTCTGCTCATCAGCGTCGATCAGGAAGATGCAGATGCACTCCTAAGTGCCCTGAATCTTCACACTGATGCTGCGATCATCGGATACGTGACCGAAAAAGACGACTTTGACATCATTGTCGAATAAACTTTAGTCCATTTATTATTTCGGTTCGATCGGCTGCATTGCCCAGACCACATTGATATCTTTCTTCAGATATTTACGGTTAAACGCGGATGTGATCCGCTTCAAGACAGACACAACATTCTCATACGCGGCAGCCGGAAGCAGAATAACATACTGTACGACACTAAATCGCGAAAAAACATCACCCTTGCGCAGAGTCTCGCTTATTGCTCGTTCAAGGTGCTGGATCGCCCGGTTCATATTCTTTTGCGATATCTCCTCGTCAGTCTTCGCTTCCAGTGTGACCAGACACAGGTAAATGGAATCACCGTTTCTGGCACAGGCTCTGGCCTCCAGCTGATAGACATCCTTAAATACTCCATACTCGCATTCAAAGGCGCCTGTTACGTCTCCATGCTCTGTCAGGTTATCCTTGATCACATTTATATCCGTCTCCATCTTACGGGTCGACCTCATGATAGTTTTATACAGGTCTTTAAGCTCGTCAGACGGAGTTATGGCAAAACGGCTGTAAAAAAGATCAGTTACATGTCTGTATCTGTCAAGCGCTTCTTCCTGCCTTCCTGACATATAGAGAGCATATATAAGCCGATAGTACAGTTCCTCATCCTGTCCCTCAATACTCACCGCTTCCTCGCACAGACTGACTACGCTCGTAAAATCAGCATTTTCGGCATATATATCGGCTAGTTTTTTTACCGCGTTAACATACATTTTATGATAACCCGAAGAGAGAGGGATCACCCATGAAGCATTATTATTTGCCAGAAAATCTCCCTTATACAGCCCTACGGCTGTTTGCAGCCGGTTAAGCCGTTCACTCTCATCGGTTGCGTTCAAAAAGGATTCGTAGGCACATACAAACAGATCAACATCAACCACCGTTTGTACATCTTCATTCCAATAATACTCGCCATGTTTCAGTACGACCAGGTTCGATCCGTTATCTGTCGGAATACTCTCAAGACTTTTTCTGGCTCTGTGCAGAAGCACCTTTAACGCTCCTGCAGGATTACCGCTGTCTTCCTCATCCCAAAGCAATTCTTCGAGCTCGCTATGAGGCAGGTGTCTTGCCCTGTTGGCAATAATGTACTCCAGAAGATTCCATGATTTACCTGAACGGCCTGCAGATGTCGTGACCACGTTCTGACCTCTGCAGATCTTAAACTCTCCGAGCATTGTAATATAATATTCTTTTTCCATTGGCATATAAGCGGACTTTATTGTTCACTTTTCCCCTCATCAGATACTTTATCAAGATCAACACTTATCTCATCGATATCGTACTCCATCCTGACATCCAAGGGTCCCCCCTCCTCGAATGACTTTCTTATACGTTCCGCCACGATATATCCGTTTTCAGGTGTCGAATCTACCAAAAGAGCAATATACTGGCTTGAACTGTAGGTAGTACCGATATCATTACTGCGGATCGCAGATGATACAGCTTTTTTCAATCGCGTAAAAGCCTTTTCCAGCTTATCGGTATCCGGCAGATTACCATCATCGCCGCATAAGGTTATAAGAAGGATCAACACCGGTTTTCCTGTGCGTTTCTGTGTGCGTACCAGGAAACGGTATATTTTCTTAAAGCTTTCATATTCCACCTGATACGCACCTGGATTTGTATCCTGTTCCTGAAGAAAACGGCGCAGATACGCAATATCGATATTGGTTCCCTTTCTGGTTCCCGGCCGCGTGCTTGCGGTATCTTCACTGTAAAAGTGATAATTATGTTTACCGTTATTCTTTACGTAATACAACGCTTTATCAGCTTTATTGTACAAGGTATCAAAATCGTTACCGTCAGTAGGAGTAAGAGATATCCCGATAGACACCGAAGGCTTGATCTCCGCGTTTTCAAGCAGAGGATCATTTTCAAGTCCCAGAATTATCTCTTCGGCTTTAGAAGACGCAAATGAACGTGAATTGGTTCCGGCAAAGAAAATAATAAACTCATCACCGCCTATACGGCATATCACATCATCTTCCCTGATAACGCTCTTCAGCAGCCTGGCCAGCTTGACTATACAATTGTCGCCTACTATATGTCCATATGTATCATTGATGCCCTTAAACCCGTCCATGTCGATCATAAAGAAGCATCCGGAATGCCGTTTATCCCGGAAGTAATCATTGATCACATCGATGGCATAACTGCGGTTCCACAGACCGGTCAGCGGATCTCTGGCCGCTTCGGCCTTGATCTCACGCGTATACTCGGAAAGCACTTTTTGAAGCAGTCTGCTGCTTTCAAGCGCGATATCAGACTCCCGTTCCAGCTCCTGTTCACTGTGTTCCAGTTTATTTTCCCGAACAAGAGATATCGCTATATCAGCCATGGCAGGGTCAAACTGTGTGCCTCTTCCCTCTTCGAACTGCCTTAGTATCTCTTCTTTTCCAAGCTTTTTGCGGAAAGCGCGATCCGAAGTCATCGAGTCAAAAGCATCGGCAACAGCTATGATCCTGGATTCAATGGGGATCTGGTCGCCGGCCAGTCCATTGGGATATCCGCTGCCGTCAAAACGTTCATGATGAGTCTCTGCCACTTCCGCTGCCTTACGGATCACAGTCATATCCTGCAGGATATTCTTTCCGTATGCGGTATGTTTCTTTAAGGTATCATACTCGCTGTCGGTAAGCGGTCCGTTCTTACGAATAATAGTATCGGGAACGCCTATATTTCCTATATCATGGATAAGAGCCAGGTTCTGAAGATTATAAAGATCGTCCCCCTCCCATCCCATTCTCTTGGCGATCTCAACGGCAAACCAGGCCACATTGGTCGAATGCTGCGCAGCAAGAGGATCCTTTTTATCGACAGTGTTGGCGATCATCATCATGGATTTGAGGGATATCCTGGCTATCTGCTTGGTTTTTTCGATCAGCTGTCCTTCCAGATTCCTCTGCAATTCCAAAAGCTCCAGCGTGCGTCCGACCCTGCTCCGTAAAGTAGCTTTCTGAATAGGTTTGACAATAAAATCAAAAGCCCCCATTTCAAAGCATCTTTTCTCGGTCTCAGGATCATTATCGGCTGTAAGGAAAATGATCGGAATATCTTTGGTGATCTCATTATCCTTAATGGCTCGGATAGTTTCAAATCCGGACATCTCCGGCATATTAATGTCAAGAAGTATCAGGTCGCATTCTTTCTTTTCCAGAAAACGCAAAGCCTGTTCCCCCGAAAGAACGGCTGAAACCTGATAGAGATCGGAAAGCATGCTCTTGGCAAGTGAAAGACTGACGCTGTTATCGTCAACCACTAAAATTTTCTTCATATATCAATCCCCAAAGAAACACAAATTATTAGTAACATTAGATACAAAAATTATACATTATTCAAAGATTTTTGTCAATATGTATCTAAAAGGCAACTATAATTCTGATATTGTAATATATCCATAAAAAAACCCGGAAGGCTTATGCTTCCGGGATACCTACATAAAACAGGACTATCTTGCCCACATGATGGCCAGCACGATAAACACGATAACAAACATCGTTATCAATCCTTTCTGGAACAACTTATCCTGCTGTTTCCTGCGAGCCCTGGCATTTACGTTGGATTCGTCTATTCCTGCCTGGATCTCACGATCATATTGTTCCAGCTCACTTCTGCGCTTCGATTCCTCATTTTCATCCAAATATACAGCCATAAATGCCCTCCTTTATCATGACCATAAAAACGAACAGCGTCCGGTATCACCCCTGAGGTTCACCGCCCTCATCTTCGTTTTCCCCTCCTGAAGTATCTGCGTCTCCTGCCGCGTTCCCTTTATCTTTTTCTTTGTCCTTGCCCTTTCCTTTACCTTTCCCGTCGGTATCGGTATTGTCATCACCGTCTGTCTGCCCGTCTTCCTCATCATCCGGTACTATATTGCCATCCTCATCACGATGACTACCGTCTGGAAGATGATAATCACAGATTTGATCGGGATGGTATACATAAGGAGTATCCCAGGTCGGGATCACCTCCAACGGCTCATAATACTGACCTGTCTTGGGGTTGATCTTATATTTCTCGTTCTTTATGAGCAGCACCTTGCTGACGATATGCTTCGGTTTACAGTATTCCCCTGCCAGCTTGCCGGATTTCTTGCAGATATTGACTCTGATATGGCAGTTACATTTCTGAGTGGGAACCGTACCTTTTGCAAAATACTCCGTCTTAACACAAGAGCCGCCCTCCGCTTGGTCGCACAGTCCGGTCACGGCCAGATTGCCGCACTTGGTACATATGGATGCCTGAACGATGGAGTCAGGTTTCTCAAAGGTCTTATATTCCAGCTGCTTCGTCTCATGGATCTCTTCCATGACATTACGCCAAATATTCTGCTGATAGTTCTTGTTCAGCTGATCAAAATTGTTATCATAGCCCGTCCATATAGCAGCGGTATAATAAGGCGTATAACCGACAAACCACAGATCGACATCCTTCGATGCCGTTCCCGTCTTACCGGCTACAGGCATCTTATAATTCCTGAAAGCCAGCCTGGAAGCTGTTCCTATAGTAGTCGTATCCAGCATGGCGCTGGTGAGCAGCCAGGCTGTAGAGGTCTTCATGACCTGCCTTGATTCTGTTTCTTTGTCTATCAGGACATTGCCGTCATGATCAGTTATCCTGGTATAGAATATCGGCTTGTTATATACTCCGCCGTTGGCGATCGCGGCATAAGCGGCGGTCAGTTCCATATTCGTAACGCCGTTGGTAAGTCCGCCGAGAGCAAGCGCAAGGTTGATATCCGAATATACGGTTCCGTCCTCGGATTTTTTACTGCGTACCAGAGTACTGAATCCCAGCTTCTCCAGGTATTCAAATCCCAGAGACGCGCCTATCTGCTCCAGAGTTTTTACCGCCACGATATTTAGCGAATTATATATACCCGTTCTGATGGACTGCAATCCACGGAAGCTGTTGGAGCCGTACCAGTTTATAACCTCTTTGCCGGTACCCGGATAGAAATACTGTACATCGTCCTGTACCGAGGCAAGAGTAAGTCCCGCGCCATCTATGGCCGGCAGGAATGATGCAAGGACCTTAAAGGTCGAACCAACCTGTCTGGTTGCGTTCGTAGCCCTGTTCAGTGTAAGAGACCCCTGCTTCTCGCCGCGTCCTCCGTACAGAGCCACCACCTTTCCGGTGGACTGCTCGATAATAGTCATGGATGACTGCGGCTGCGGTGTAAGATGCTTGCTTTCAATATATGTATATCCTGGCTTGACATGCGCCTCCCTGAATTCATCTATCTTGGAATAGATATCTTCTTCCGACAGACACAGTTCACTGATGCCCTTCTTTCCGCCGTGTTCATGATAATAAAGGCCGTCACTGTCCACATAATCGGCGAAATATTCCAGAAGATCATTGCGCTGATAATGGGTCGGATTGCCGTCAGGATCAAATACCGAAAGCGCGTAGGTAAGTTCATAACACGAACCGCCAGAACTTGTAAATCCAAAGGAAGGGAAATTGGACTCATCGGTATAGTATTTATCCAGTATACTCTGAGCCACCGGATCCTGAGTCGTATAAATATTGATACCGCCGTAGTATAACAGATGCTGCGCCTGTTCATAAGTGTAACCCAGCTCTGTCTGCAGATCCTCTATAACCTGCTCTACCAGTTCATCTGTAAAATATGAAAAAGTGGTCAGGGAAATAGTCTTCTTTTCACTGCTGTAGGCCGCTATACGGGCATATACATCATCATTGATCGCCTCGTCGTATTCCTCCTGAGTACACCACCCAAGCTTCTTCATGTTATCCAGACATGCCTTACGCCTCTCGGCATTCTGTTCGGGATAGTTTATAGGATTGCGGTAAGTAGGAGTAAGCGCGATAGGAGCCAGCACAGATGCCTCGGATAAAGTCAGTTCCGACAGATCCTTGCCGAAATAGCTCTCAGCCGCGGTCTTTACGCCATACGCTCCGTTGCCCAGGTTGACGTAATTGAGATAGTACTCCAGTATCTGATCCTTGGAAAGCACATTTTCCAGCTGAATGGCAAGGAACTGCTCCTGAATCTTACGTTTAACCTTGTCGAGCTTATTGGACTCGTTACCTCCGCCAAAAACTATATTTTTAAGCACCTGCTGCGTTATGGTGCTCGCGCCAAAATCCTTGTCGGAAAATATAGTCGAATATCCGGCACGGAAAATACCTCTTACATCGATACCGTTGTGCTCGTAAAAACGTTCGTCCTCAAGCGCCACAAAGCAGCGCTGAACAACCTGAGGGATCTCATCTATGGTCGCGTATACGCGGTTGGCCTCAACTCCGGCAAAAACCTGTGCCACTTCACCGTCAGCATAGTATGAAGTGGAGCTGTAGCCGGTATCCGTAAACGCCTGAAGCTGTACCGTGGGAGATGTGTCGATCAGCCCTTTGAACAGCCCCCATGCAGCCATTACGCCCGATACGCCTATTCCGACAACCACTATCATCAATATCCTGAATACCATGATCCATATTTTCGAGGTAAGCCGCGATGTAGTTGAGCGGACTTCTTTTTGTTTATTTATAACACCCTGTCTGCTATAATCCATTGAAAAAACCTCCATAGTCTGTTATATTATAACAAACAGCGCATATTTTTACAATTAAAAAAGTGTTACATATAGAAACAACTTCTCTACATGTGTAGTATGTTTTCCTGCGTATTTTTGAAAGGATCGGTCATATGACAGAATACAAGACCGTTCTCACCGACTCTTCAGGTGAAATAACGGAAAAAAAATCGCGTTTCATAGGTACTCTTCACCACGTGGAAAACGAAGATGAAGCAGTAGATTTTATTAACGAAATGAAAAAGAAGTACTGGGATGCCCGTCACAACTGTTCCGCGTTCGTTGCCGGGTTTGACGACTATGCCGAACGCGCCAATGATGACGGCGAACCATCGAGAACCGCAGGCATGCCCATTCTTGAGACAATAAAAAATATGGGCCTCCATAACGTATGTATGGTTGTGACCCGCTATTTTGGCGGAATACTCCTCGGTACCGGAGGACTTACGCGGGCTTACCGTGACGCGGCCACAGCCGCTATCGAATCGGCAGAAATAATAACCATGCGAAAGCTGAACAGAGCGACAGTATCGGTAGATTATGACGCTTACGGAAAGCTGCGCTACGAAGCGGAAAAAAGAGGCTTCAGGATGATCAATTCCTCCTTCGGACAGCTGGTCAGCCTTGAATATGCCCTTTCTGGAGAAGAAGCCGCTTTTCTCGGACAATATATCTCCGAGATCACAAACGGGCTTCGTACTCTGGAAATACTTGAACCTGACTGGTTTCAGGTGTGATCCTCGGCCTGGAATTCCGTTTTATCATCATTACTGCTCAACGCGCTGTCCAAAAGCATCAGCAGTTCCAGCACACTGCGGAAATCTTCCGCACGGTCATGCTCCACCCATCTTAGTGTTCCCTGCCATGAGGCATTCTGTCTGAACATGATGCTCATACTGAAAGTAGCGCATCTGCCGTCCGCATGAGTCCATACGGATTCCGGACGGGCAGTTTTTGCCCCGGTGCCGTTAGTCGCTTTACCTGCCTGTTGTTCCTTACCGAACGATCTGACTTTCATGGTCGATCTCGGATAGTCCCCGCTGTTAAGGATTGCTTCCAGCGTTTTTACCAGGCTCAGTGCACCGGTAAACTTACAATGTCCGTCTACCGACGCTTCATATATCCTTCCCTTGATATCACCCTCCGCGTATTCATCCACGCAGATCAGTATACTCGGATTACCGGCTGTATTCATCATTACCTCAAATTTCAGTATATGTTTTATGCTTAACCGATCCATGCTTTCATTGACACGGATACCTTCTTCTCTCTATGAATTATACCTCATTACGGTATATTTTCAATAGTAATTGTCATACAATTCTTTACGAATCCCCCAGATAAGTGTATAATCGTTACCAACAGCAGCTCAAAGATCCCATTTTCTGACAGACCCAGGAGGTTAACATATGCATATATTACTCTATTTTCTGCAAACTATCGGCATCCTGATCCCGACTGTGGGAGTATTCTGGCTGATCGGCAAGGTTCATTCCCGTATGTCCGTGCAGCTGCTGATCTCGACCATGGGGTGTCTGATCATGAACAGTGCTTATGTTCTGGTAGTAGTATCCGCAGAAAAAGGCGCGGCTACCATGGCCTACAAAATGGAATATTTCGGAGCCACTGTCTTTTATCTTTTTTTCGCAATGTTCGTCATGCGTTTCCTCCAGCTAAAGTGGAGCAAGCTGATCATCTTTCCGTGGCTGGCTCTTGATCTTACGATCCTCACATTTTTATGGTCGGGGAAACGCCAGGAGCTCGTATTTAACAATATGAACCTTGAACAACGTGAAATTCCCAGAAGACCGGACGGTACGGATCCCATCGCCTTTTCAAAAATGGAGATCACCAATTCCATGCTTCAGCAGTCAAGGTATATATTTATCTGTACCGTGCTTACGATCCTCCTTGCCTATACCCTGTATAAAATGTTCAAGGCTCCGAAGGGTAATGTAAGAAATAACCTCGCCAAGCTTGCCGGAGCAGAATTTATCATTGTTTCCGCGCTTATGATATGGATGAACATCGATACCAACTATGATTATGTTCCCATTCTTTCTTCCATGGCGCTCCTGTCCATCATCATAGGAGTTATCAACGGTAGTTTTTTCAGTGTCATCGAAAGCGGCAAGTCCTGGTTTGTGGAAAACATGCCCGGAGTACTTATCATCGCTGATCCGGATTATGCCTACCGTGATGCCAATTCCTGCGCGAAAACGGTATTCCCCGAGCTGGCAAAGCTCCCGGAAATGGCGCCCCTTCCCGGCAAGATACGTGACATTTTTCAAATGGGCTGCGAGATCGATCCCGTCCACCGCCAAAAGCCTCATGTTACCGAAACACCGGTCAACGCCGGGGACACAGATGAACCGGGAGCTTTGGCTGCTCCAGGCAAAACCGAGCCCGCCGAATCCGAGAAGCGCGCAAAAAGATGGCATGAACGCGGCTTAATAGGTAAACTGGGCAATTTTCTGGAAAGCCGTGAAAGCGTATACAACAGCGAAGAGAGCACCGACAACAGTCTGGAAATGTGTCTGGTCGAAATAGACGGTCGTTACTACAACCGGCTCATCACTCCGGTTACCCGGAATAAAAGGATCGAAGGCTATGCCATGCTCCTTTCGGATATTACCGAACAGCGCGCTATGGTCTATGAGCTGGAGAAAGCCAAGGAACAGGCCGAAGCCGCCAATCAGGCCAAATCAGCCTTTATGTCGAATATGTCCCATGAGATCAGAACTCCCATGAATGCCATAGTAGGCATGACAGACATCCTGCTTCGTGAAAACCTGCCCGAAAGAGACAACGAATACCTGATGAATATCAAAAATTCAGGCGACGCGCTGCTCTCGATCATCAATGATATCCTTGATTTTTCAAAGATCGAAGCAGGAAAACTGGAGATAGTTGAAGGTGAATACGAACTGTCCTCAATGCTCAACGATCTGTCAATGATCTTCCTAAACCGTATCGGAAGCAAGCCCATAGAACTGCTTTACGATATAGACCCTATGCTCCCCTCCCGTCTTTACGGCGACGACAAACGTATCCGGCAGATCATCATCAACATAATGAATAACGCCGTTAAATTTACCGATTCAGGATATGTGCGGCTTTCCATAAAAACCGAACAGACGGATACCGATCATATAAAACTCATTGTCGATATAAAAGACACCGGCCAGGGAATTAAAGAAGAGGATCTTGACAAGCTCTTCGGTGCCTTTTCACAGGTTGATACCAGGAAAAACCGTGACAAGGAGGGAACAGGTCTGGGGCTGTCCATCTGTAAACGACTTGTAGAGCTCATGGGAGGTACCATCGGAGTAAACAGCATATATGGAGAAGGGAGTACTTTCAGCTTCGAGCTTGAGCAAAAAGTCATCAATTCCACTCCCGCGGCCCGGATCAAATCTGAGGACAGGCAGGCTCTGCTGTGCGGCATGTTTGAAAATGAGCTTATAAAAAACGAATTTGAAAATCTGGCTTCAGTCTATGGTTTCAGGCACCATGACGTGCTGGAAGAAAGCAAACATGGGGACGGCTGCGATAACAGAGAGCTTGATAAAGCAGAACCGCCGGCGTTTCTGTTTACGGATTCATATGAACTGATCACACCGGACATCCGGGAACACCTTGACAAATGGGGTACAAATATATGTGTACTCCATAATCCGATGCTTCAAAATCTGTCAGAGCTCCACGCAACCATCGTAAACAAACCGTTGTATTCGATCAACTTCTGCCAGGCTATAAACCATGAACGGGTCACAGCCGCAGCCGCTGACGCCGATTATCTGTTCGAAGCTCCTTCAGCTCACATACTGGTCGTCGACGACAACGAAATGAACCTGAAAGTCGCATCCGGACTGCTTGCTCCCTTAAAGATGCAGCTTGAATACGCGCATAACGGCAAAGAAGCTCTGGAGCTTATCCATTCACATGATTATGATCTGGTATTTATGGATCATATGATGCCTGTTATGGATGGAATAGAAGCAACTGCTTCTCTTCGTTCAGCCGGCGTTGAAAAGTTTGATAAGCTTCCCATCATCGCGCTTTCGGCAAACGCAACCGCCGAAGCCAGAGAATTGTTCAAAAACAGCGGCTTTACGGATTTTGTATCCAAGCCAATCCAGATGAAAGAAATCTGCAGATGCATTAAAAAATGGCTTTCACCCGATCTGATATCTGCAGCTTCCGAACATGTCACGGAGCCGGACGTATCCGGCAGCGTCACTAAGCTTCTGCCGGACGATTCATCAACAGCGGCATTTGAAGAGCTCGCCAGGCATGGGATTGATACAGCTTCAGGAGTGGAAAGCTGCGGAACTGCGGAACTGTATCTGTCATTACTCGGCGATTACTATAAACTGATCGATAAAAAGAGTACAAAAATAGAAAAATGTCTTGCCGATCAAATGCTGCATGATGTCACGATAGAGGTACATGCCCTCAAGAACACTTCCCGAATGATCGGAGCGCTGAGCCTGTCCGAAGATTTTTACGAGCTTGAACACCTGGGCAATAAGGAAGACCTAGAAGCCCTGAACATAAAAGTTCCCGAAGTACTAAGGCATTTCAGGGCTCTTAAGCCTGTTTTGGAACCATTTGCCCGGCATGACACAGCAGATAAAAGAGACGCTGATACCGATGAGCTGATCATGATCGTTACCACCTTAAAGGACGCGGTTGAAAACTTCGACCTGGACATGGCTGATGACGCCCTGAAAGAGCTTGAAAGTTGCCGCGTGCCTGAAAGTATTGAAGGATCCGTAGAAGATCTTGACGCGCTCGTCGCTGATGTAGCCATGGAAGATATCCTGCGTCTATGCGATGATATTGTTGCGAAACTGAAGACACTTTGATATAATCAGACCAAGATAATCATTCACCCTCCTGCCGGATAAAGAGCTTTCCTGTTTTTTGCAGATGCGGGGCAGGTGGACGAACGATCACCAGAAAGAAAGGTGGCATCTGCCAATGGATGGATCACTCAAAATAATCTCAGTATACATCAATCAGGGATTCCTGCTTAAAAGTGTAGAAAAATACCTTACATCAGAAGGCGCGGAGCTTATTTCTCTGAAAGCGGATCTAAAAACACTCGGGCATGCCGATCCGCAAGCCGACGCCGTTATTCTGTTTGCTGACGGTGATATTTCCGCCTGGAGAGACGCTCTGGTCTTCATTAAGGATAAAGCAGTAGATGACGATATCCCCTTCTTTATCATTCAGGGAGATATTGACATCGATGATGTTTTTCGCGTTATCCCTGATACCGCAGTCACAGAAACATTTCGCCGTCCGGTCAATGTGCGTGAAGCCTCCTCTCAGATCCTGGATTATATACAGCAGCACGGGAAAAAGAGCAAAAAAAAGATCCTGGTCGTAGACGATTCCGGTGCCATGCTCCGTAATGTCAAGGCCTGGCTCGGCGACAAATACCATGTAGTCCTGGCCAATTCAGGAGCCATGGCCATCAAATACATGAGCATGGACAGACCCGATCTGGTACTCCTCGATTACGAAATGCCGGTAGTCAACGGAAAACAGGTGCTGGAAATGATCCGGACAGAAAACGATTTTTCGGATATTCCCGTGATCTTCCTTACCGGCAAAAATGACAGGGAAAGCATTATGGAGGTCCTGGCTTTAAAGCCCGAAGGATATCTGTTAAAAACCATGAAGCCGGCTGAGATCATCACAGCGGTGGATGATTTCTTTGAAAAAGCGGACGCCGAAGAAAAAATAAAGAAAAACCTTATGTAACTACATAAAAACTAGTACATCGATCGCGAAATAACTGGACTAATGCGCCGAATGCTTGCCCGAGAGTACATGTCTGAAAACGCAGACGTAGCGGGCTACGGCGAGGCTTTTAGGCGTGTGCTATCGCTAAAGCCGTCAAGCATTCGGTCCAGTTATTTAAGAATCGATGTACTAGCAAAGGAAAGAAGCCGACAAATAAATATTCATCGGCTTCTTTCCTTTGTGAGTGTGTATGTATACTTCTTGCCGGCAAGATCAGGTCAGCCCTTACGATTATCACCCAGGAAACCAAGTACTACAAGACTTGCTCCTGTATGAGTTCCGATCATGGGACCGACATTGCTTACGAGGAACCTGATAAATCCAAGGCGTTCTGTTACCAGCTGTTCAAGGTACTTCGCGTCTTCCTCGCAATCTCCGTGACAGATTCCTATCACGTCATTCATATCTTTTTTCGAGCCCAAACGCTCTTCCATATAGTCAACCATATAAGCAAGAGCCTTCTTGCGTCCCCGCAGCTTCTTTTCTACTACGAGCTTACCTTCATCATCAACTATCATGAAGGGCTTAACTGCTATCAGGGTTCCCAGAACGGCGCTCCCCTTTGAAAGTCTCCCGCCTCTCCAGAGGTCAAACAGATTATCTACAGTAAAAATAGTGTTGAAACCAAGTGCATTCTTACGCAGCCACTCTGCAGTCTCGGTAAGTGACCTGCCTTCATTTCTCATGCGGACGGCATGTGTGACCATGATGCCCTGTCCTATGGAGGCTGCCAAAGAGTCAACTATCTCTATCTTCTTATTCGGATGAGCCTCCAGCACCTCCGCAACTCCGTTAGTCATGCTGGAAACCGTTCCCGACAGCCCGGACGAAAGCCCAATATATAAAAACTCGTCGCTGTCTTCTATGTGTCTGGCAAAATAATCTTTCGCGTCGGATGGATTGATCTGAGAGGTCGAGGGCTTTGCCCCTTCCGAAAGCAGGCGGTAAAAATCCCTGGCATTAAGATCGATTCCCGGTCCGGCAATTACCTTACCATCAAGGATAGTGCTCAGATACAGGCAATCAATGCCGTTTTCCTCAAGATAACTCCTGGGAAGATCCGAACCGTTATCCGTAATAATCTTGAACATGAACAATCACCTTTCGTGTAAATCTTGACCTATCATATCACAAGTTTTTTTATAATGCAACATATATTGAAATATATATTGTAAAAAAAACTATATAATGTAGTTTTCTTAACCACTCAGATTTATACGTATTTCTTAAGAACAGCCTTTACCGCGCCGGGTCCGGTGAGCATTTCCCTGAGCATTCCGCAGATCTTCGGAGCGATCCCTATCTCACAAAGATCATTTGCAAACAGGGTTCTGTTGGAAAGAACAGGAGCTAATCTTTCATCCGTTGCAGAAGCGGGATCCCCCAGGCTCACGCCCTTAAGCATCCCCTGCAGCTCATCAAGCATCGGATCGGGACTGCATTCAAACGGGAGACCTTCATCATCCACGCCGAGCAGATAACGCATCCAGCCGGCAATAGCCAGCGGAATAAATGTCAGACTCTTCACATCCAGTGAATCGCTTGAAGCATAGCTGAGGATCGTTTCTCCAAATCTGATGGGAACCTTCTGGCTGG
>JAILRI010000030.1 GCA_024698555.1 Lachnospiraceae bacterium | reverse complement strand
CCAAAACAGGCTCCAGAGAAGAGGTAATGCCTCTTATACTCAGTGAAACCTGGGCCGTGGATTCCTGCGATAAGATCAGTTAATACATATATTTTAAACCATTTTTTTGAGGTAACATCATGGACGACATACAAAAAAGACTCCTTGAAGAAGTCGCCGATCTTCACGAAATACCGACCGGAGCGTACAACATCCGTTCCAACGGTGCAGGAGCAGGCAGGCGGTCTACCGAGCATATTGAGATAACTACCAAGGAAGACAAGCCCGGTATCAATATCACCATCAAAGACGGAACTGTTCGCGAAAGCGTGCATATTCCCGTCATCATCAGTGAATCCGGGCTGACCGAATCAGTTTATAACGACTTCTTTATCGGCGAAAACTGTGATGTCACCATCATCGCAGGCTGCGGCATTCATAACTGCGGCACGCAGAAATCCGAGCATGACGGTATACATACCTTCTTTGTAGGCAGGAATTCAAGAGTACGCTACGTCGAAAAGCATTACGGTGAGGGCGACGGTAACGGTCTGGTAGTGCTCAATCCGCAAACTATAGTGCATCTGGCTGACGGAAGCTATCTCGAAATGGAAACGGTCCAGATAAAGGGCGTAGATTCCACCATACGCACCACCAGTGGGGATGTAGCCGATAACGCTACCCTCATCATAAAAGAAAAGATCATGACACACGGTCATCAGCGCGCCGAAACCAACTTTACCGTCGACTTAAACGGTGAAAACTCCGCCGCCAACCTCATCTCGCGTTCAGTAGCGAAGGACAGCTCCTCACAGCTTTTCAAGTCCAATATAAGGGGCAATTCCGAATGCCGCGGACATTCCGAATGTGACGCGATCATCATGGATCAGGCCAGTGTAGCCGCTGTTCCTGAGCTTGAAGCCAACTGTGTCGAAGCGTCTCTCATCCATGAGGCCGCCATAGGCAAGATCGCGGGCGAGCAGCTCATCAAGCTCATGACCTTGGGACTGACCGAAGAAGAAGCCGAAGCTATGATAGTAAACGGTTTCCTGAAATAATCTCCCATATTCCCTATAATCAAAAAAGCAGGATTTCCCATCCTGCTTTTATTCATTCATTTCTGCCTGGGCTTGAGCTTTACTGAGGCCAGCCTCCACACCTTTTCGGTGTTGCCCTCGATCTTCACCAGCCCCTGATTTATGGCATCCAGGAGTCGTACTTTTCCATTGGCAAGCGCGACTACCGTTTCTGCCGTCAGTGTGAGCAGCGCATCCCTGTCAAAATAATCGTAGGGTTCTACGCATACGGCGCGTTCCGCAACCTCGATATAAAAGATTCCGGCACCCTCGCCGACTACATTTACCTGAACAGCTATATGCTCGTAAATGTGCCTGGCGTCGGCATTTTCATAAGCGTCACGAGCGCACTGAACCACTTCTTCATAAGTCATAGTCTTCACCCGCCTTTCAAAAACAATCGCATACCCTCAGACATTCAAAGTATATCACAGCTTATCAGCTTCTGCAATAAAGCAGTACAGGACCATCTGTTTCTTGATGTCGTCCGCAGTGCTGTAATACTTCATTTCAAAATTCCTGCACAGAGAGATCAGTTTCTCAACGGCCGTTTCGTCCCCGCCAGTGTCAACAAGCATCTTATTCAGTCTTTTGGAGGCTTCCTTAACGGACGTTTCCTGATTGCTTCCCAGGATCGTGATCATCTCTTTTACCACGACCGCATCGGGATATTTGGCATATATCTGTTCCTCGATCGGAAGTTCTCTGATCGAGGTCATCCTTGCGATATTATGATTGTCAAAACGCAGTACTTCCGTAGTCATCCTCGTTTCCTGCTTTTCTTCGGTAAAAAAAGCACCCTGCAGCTGTGACAATATCTCCTGTCTGTCCTTATCCTTCATATCTGCCCGCCTTTACTGTCGTATCCGAAAATACCCCGGACAGTCATCAGATCCGGGGTACTTTTTACCTAAAGAGACTGCCGAAAGCGGGACTTGAACCCGCACGCTTTTGAGGGCGGTGGATTTTGAGTCCACTGCGTCTGCCATTCCGCCATTTCGGCATCAACCTTACCACGTTATGATAACATTGAAACAGACATAAGTCAAATATTTTTTTAAATCTATTGCATCGTCCAGCCTTTCAGGCTGTTCTCCTGTCCCTTTGTGCACACAATAAAGAGATCGTGCACACCCTCAGGTTCCGTAAGAATGTCGCCGGTATATACTTTAAATTCAGGGAAAGCGCCGCCTTTGACCTCTGCCCCTTTATCAGTCTCAATCACGCAGAACGGTTCATTTTCGGGATCATCAAGACAGAAAGCAAAGTGTGCGCCCTCAACCCCGGGGGCTGCCTCTATACTGAAAGCTCTGCCGGCCGCGTCTTCCTCGTTATATCCGGTAAAATCAACTCCCTGAATCTCGATGAAATCTCCCTTATCCACCGCGCCCAGATACATGTCGCCGGAGCCGCATTTCTTTGCCGATTCATCCACGGGACGTATCTCTCCGCCGGCGATTATGGTTCCGAACACAGCCGGATGGGTCTCGAAAGGATTGACATATTTAAGCTGAGGTCTGGATTTATGGGTCATCTTGATATTGCCTATCGAACCGTTGCTGTCTATGGTTACCTTATCGATATGGGTCGAACGGTATCCCTTCTCGATCAGCATGGCCTTTTCCAGCGTTCTGGCGTGATATGTGATATACCATTCCCCAAGGAAGCTGAAAACGCAGTGGTGATTATTGCCATACAGTCCGAAGGTGGTTCCCGGGTTCTTTAAGATCACTTCCTTAAATTCAAATGGTCCGAGGGGCGACTTGCTTTCCATCATCGCTATCTCGCCGCTGTGTATCCCGTATTTGGCCGTTCCGGCCTCGTCTACGCTCCAGTTGGTACAATACGTATAATAATATCTGCCCTTATATTTGTGTATACCCGAATCTTCAAAAAGGTACGGCACATCGAGCACTACCGGCTCACCGTCAAGGCTGATCATATCCTTTCCCAGCTTTACAGCCCTTCCTGTTCCGGGTTCCTGTACCTTTCCTTCCGGAACACCGCCTCCGAAATACAGATATCCTGTTCCGTCATCATCAACCAGGACAGCGGGATCAAAAAGCCAGGTGACATTGGCACAATTGGGAGTTTTTCTGGAAATCAGCGCTTCGCCCAAAGGATCGGTAAAAGGACCTACCGGTGAATCTGCGGTAAGGACTCCTATGCCGCCCCCATTGTCAGCAAAGTACAGAAAGAATTTAGGTTCACCGTCGATCTCCTTCCAGCATGCTGCCGGAGCCCAGGAGTTATGAGCCCATTTGGCGGCGCCTGAACCTCCGGCCACCTTTATCTCTCCATGATCGGTGAAATTGATCATATCATCGGTGGAAACCACATAAATGGATCTTATCTGTCCGTAACTGTTCTCCTTGATCTTCCCGTCCGCGCTTTTTTCAAAAGCATCAGCGGTCATATAGATGTACAGCCTGCCGTCATATTCCATCGCGTAAGGATCCGCTCCGAAATGCTGTGAAAATATCGGATTGCTCCAGTCATATTTTTTGTACGAAGGTGTCAGTTTCATGATCTCCTCCTCTTTATCATCTTCTTTGTCATCTTCAAGCGGCATTTTATCGCCGGTATCCCTGCTTGCAGCCGAAGTCCCCGATCCAGGATCATCCTGTTTGACTTTACCGGAGCTGTCATCCTCATCCGCATCCGGACTATCCGTATCCTCAGCCATATACGCCGCGGTATCCTTACTGTCCCACTTCTTCGTGCACCCGCATAACGTCCCGGTCAAAATGAAGCACATCAGCAGGCTGACGATCGTTCCGGCCACCTGCTGCCAAATACGTTTCCGTCTTTCCGTTTCTTCTGTTTCCAACTTTTTTTCAAGTGATACCCTGATTTTGTGCATATAAGTGAGAAACTGCTCCTGTTCTTCATCACTCAATTCCGACAACGCTACCATATCACTATCTCCGGTTATCTCTCGAACCGTTTTGGCCATCTGTCTGCCCTTTTCGGTTAAAAAAACTGACTGAACCCGCTTTCCGTTCTGTCCGTTATGAGCCTTTCTGAATATCAGTCCGTCTCTTTCCATCCTCGCCAGAAGCGAAGTCATCGTTGCGGGTTCCACCATGCAGCGCGCTGCCAGATCTTTCTGAACAAAGCCCTCATTGTCATACAGGATCGAGAGTACCTTCGGCTGACCGGTCGTCAGTCCCAATTCCGAAAATCTATGAAAATTGTATTTTCTGTGGGCGCTGTACAGATAGATCAGCTCCTTGAACAGGTCGTAATGCTGGTTATCCGGCATACATCTACCTCCGGAGAAAACGTTTAATAAATAATTTACCACACGATAAGCCGGGTTCTGTTTTAAACGGTCATCTTTCTTGACTGCATGTTACCATACAGCTCCGGCAAATCCTTTCGAAAATGCCACGCAACCTACCCGGAGACGCGACGGGCAGCCGCATTGCCTCCTGTTTGGTCTTGCTTCGGATGGGGTTTACACAGCATGCGAACGTTACCGCCGCACCGGTGGTCTCTTACACCGCCATTCCACCCTTACCCGGAAAAGCGCGCGCAGCGCGCTTCCGGGCGGTATCATTTCTGTTGCACTTTCCTTAGGGTCACCCCCACCGGACGTTATCCGGCATCCTGCCCTGCGAAGCCCGGACTTTCCTCACAGAGTCCCTTTCAACCCTGCGCGACCGTTTCGTGTGGTAATAAATAACATTTTTATCATGCCATTACACTAGTACATCGATCGCGAAATAACTGGACTAATGCGCCGAATGCTTGCCCGAGAGTACATGTCTGAAAACGCAGACGTAGCGGGCTACGGCGAGGCTTTCAGGCGTGTGCTATCGGG
>JAILRI010000258.1 GCA_024698555.1 Lachnospiraceae bacterium | reverse complement strand
TGAAACAGCAGATGGGGAATCTTCCGTAGAGGACCTTATCAACGCTCGTGATGGGAAGATGGGGGCGAAAATGTACGGCTTATTATCTATACTTCAGGAGAAAGGGACTACTCCGAGAGAGCCTTACAGTAAGCACCTTGATGACGGAATATTCGAATTGAGGTGTAAAGTTGGGAACAATATAACCAGAGTGTTATATTTCTTCTACTATGAGGGAAAGATAATACTGACCAATGGTTTTGTGAAGAAAACACAAAAGACTCCGCCAGAAGAGATAAAACTGGCAAAGGAGAGAAGAGCTGATTATATAGAAAGGATGGGATGATCATGAAAACCTTAAACAATATGCTTTCAGAACAGCTTAAAGATGAAGAGTTTCGTAAGGAATACGAAGCAATACAGCCTGAGATGGATGTGATCAGAGCCATCGTTGATGCTCGTACATCCCAGAATCTTACTCAAAAAGAATTGGCAGAGCGTACAGGAATCAATCAGGCTGATATCAGTAAATTAGAGAATGGTACGAGAAATCCTTCTGTAAATTTACTTAAGCGACTGGCTGATGGAATGGGGATGGCTCTTAGGATAGAGTTTGTTCCGAAGCAGCAGATATAGATGACGATATTCTGTTGTAAGATATGTGCTATCCATATGGAGATATAATGCCTTGAAAGAAAGAATATAGGGAACGCATTTCGCAATAATGATTCAGAATTATTTTGCGTGTTATTAACATAATCCATTTGAGGTCGTATCGATAGCAAGATTTTGAGAAGAAATGTAATGATAAAAAAATACTAAGGAGCGGGTGTCACGGAAGGAAGTATGTCACGGAAGTAAGTGTGTCACGGAAGTAAGCATGTTGCAGGAGTTTATTTATGGCTGGATATCATAGTATGAGAATTACATCCTTGCCGCTTAAGATGATCAGGGAAGGAAAGAAAACGATAGAACTTCGCTTATATGATGAGAAAAGGAAGGCCATCTCGATAGGCGATACAATTTCATTTTGCAATACTGAAGATAAAAACGACACATTAAATGTGAGAGTTGAGGATTTGCATGTCTTTGCTTCTTTTGAAGAACTGTATCAGAAACTTCCGTTACTTGAATGCGGTTATACGGAAGAAGATATTGATAACGCTTCTCCGGACGATATGGAGGAGTACTACCCGAAGGAGAAACAGGCGCGGTATGGTGTTGTTGGAATAAAAGTATCTCTGATATAGATTTATGTCTATATAAAAAGCGGGAGGATAATGGTTTTGGAAGATTACAGTTTACAACACAAGAAAGCCTGGGAGTTTGATGCATATGATTTCTGGGTAAGGACTGCTGGGACTCCGGAGGAAAGAGCAACAAAGGATAAAGCAGATCCCAGGAAGATGCTTAAGCAGTTTGCAAACTACTTTGATTCTTTTGAGGGCATCAAGGTTGCCAATATATGCGGATCATGCGGCAAGAAAGCAATCCCGCTGGCTCTTTTGGGGGCAGAGGTCACGGTTTTTGATATTTCCGAGGCAAATAGGAAATATGCTGTTGAGACTGCTGAGGCTGCAGGTGTAAACATCGGTTATGAAGTCTGTGACATCATGGAAATCGATATGGATAAGTATGCCGGTTTCTTTGATGTAGTATTTATGGAAGGCGGGATTCTTCACTATTTTCACAATATAGATGCTTTTATGAGGGTGATGAATGACTTGCTCAAGCCGGGGGGAAAGATGATATGCAGTGATTTTCATCCATTTACCAAGATCTCGGATATTTTGGGATTGCAACAGCCTGTAATGAGCTATTTTTCTACGGATATCTTTGAGGGGGAGATGGCACACGCAAGGTTTTATGATGATGAAATCCGAAGCCGGATACCCAAGTGTTATTATAGAAAGTACACCATCAGCGAGATCATCAATTCTATCATCGGGAATGGATTTACTCTGGAACGTTTTGATGAGCATCCTTCATGGGAAAATGAGAAACTTCCGGGAGAGTTTACTGCGATAGCAAGAAAGAACTGAGGGACTCAAATTATTAGGGAGACATTCAAGAAGGGGTTGGCTGTTGAGACGGTTTTGTGACGAAATATGACTATAGGTGAACCGAAATAGCCATTGAAATAAACGTTATAATGATGTATATTGTAATAAGCGGAGTTTGTTATTTTTTTGAAGGATTTTTGACAAATGTCGGTTCCTGTGCCGTTTTTGCTGACAACGGGTGCCACGGAGGTTTATAGTTACATGAGGGACGGATTTATCAAGGTTGCTGCGGCTACGCCGGTGATAAAGCTGGCGGATCCGGCAGCCAATGCCGATACTATCATCAGGATGACGAAGGAAGCCGCGGCCGGCGGGGCGCGGGTTTTGTGTTTCCCTGAAATGTGCATTACCGGATATACCATCGGTGATCTGGTGTTACAGGACAGGCTGCTCGAGGAGGCTCGTGAGGCATTAAGAAGCATCGTTCAGGCTACAGCCGGGCTGGATATATTTTTAGTTGTCAGTCTTCCCTTTGAGGTCAATTCCAAGCTTTATATCTGCGCGGCAGGTATTTGCGACGGAAAGCTTTTGGGACTGGTTCCCAAACATTTCCTTCCCTGTTACGGCGAGTATTACGAATCGAGACATTTTATGAGGGGAAGCAGGGAAGTTAGAACCATACGTTTTTACGGTCAGGATGTTCCTTTCGGCATGAATATCATTTTTGAAAATGAACAGATGCCTTACCTGAAGATAGCAGTTGAGATATGTGAGGATCTGTGGATGCCCCAGCCTCCGAGCGGAGCGCATGTGGTGGCGGGCGCGACACTGATACTCAATCCATCTGCGAGTGATGAACTGGCAGGGAAACGTGCCTACAGACGCGAGCTGGTAAAGAATCAGAGCGCAAGGCTGGTATGCGGATATATATATGCAGATGCCGGAGAAGGTGAATCAACCACTGATCTGTGTTTCTCCGGGCATAACCTGATAGTCGAAAACGGAACCATTCTTAAGGAGTCAGGTCTGTTTACCGATGGGCTGACCATTTCCGAGATCGATGTACAGAAACTGGTCAACGAACGCAGACGTATGACTTCATACAGCTCTCACATGGATGGCTATACGAGGGTGGCATTCGGCTTTCCCGGAATAAAGGGCGATCTGCCGGAAACAGAACTGACCCGCAGTTTTTATCCTTATCCGTTTATTCCTGCCGATCCGTCGGAAAGAGAACTTCAGCTCGACGAGGTCATTGCCATACAGGCACACGGTCTTGCTTCCCGGATGAAGGCTATAGGATGCAAAACGGCTGTTATCGGTGTCTCCGGCGGTCTTGACTCCACTCTGGCGCTGCTTGTTACGGTGGAGGCATTTAAGCTTCTGGGCCTTGATACCAAAGGGATCGTAACCGTTACCATGCCCTGCTTCGGAACTTCGGTACGTACGCACACCAACGCTGATATAATCATGAGAGAGCTGGGGTGCGAATATATAGAGATAGACATCAAGGAGGCTGTAAGCGGTCACTTGAGCAGCATAGGCCATGATGGCGTGACAGCCGATGTTACCTTTGAAAATGCCCAGGCCAGGGAACGTACACAGATACTGATGGATATTGCCAATCTGCGGGGAGGCATAGTGATCGGAACAGGCGATCTGTCAGAACTGGCATTGGGATTTGCGACGTATAACGGCGATCATATGTCTATGTACGGAGTCAATGCTTCGGTACCCAAGACCCTGGTACGGGAACTGGTCCGCCATGTGGCTGTGCATTCTGACAATAAAGCGCTCAAAGATTCTCTTCTTGATGTCATCGGAACTCCGGTTTCTCCGGAACTGCTTCCGAGCGTGTCGGGCGAGACCAGCCAGATCACAGAGGACATCGTGGGTCCTTACGAACTGCATGATTTCTTTGTTTTCTACATGCTGCGATACGGTTTTTCACCGGCCAAGATATATAGAATGGCAAAAGAGGCATTTAAGGGGTCTTATGATGATGAAACGATACTGAAATGGCAGAAAAAGCTGTACTGGAAGTTTTTTGCCAACCAGTTTAAACGGTCGTGTCTCCCGGACGGACCCAAGACCGGAACTGTGGCTCTTTCGCCCCGCGGCGACTGGCGTATGCCCAGCGATGTCAAGGTCACGGCGTGGATGAAGGAACTGGATGAGATCAGGGTGTGATCCCTGCTCCCTGCGCATAAAGCCCGCATAGTTTCATAACCGGCGAAATGATAGAAAACTTTATCACGGGCAATTAACATGAGTGATAAAACCATACGGCTCAAAATATAAAGATAATCGGAGGTGTTACGTGTACACGATCATTACGGATTCGGCTACTGATATGCCCAGATGGGTCATCGACAAGTATAAGCTCAAGGTTATTCCCACGCCTGTAGTTATCGATGGAAAAGATTATTTTGACGGGGAAACCATTTTTCATAAGGATTTTTATAATATTCAGCGGTCCGGAGCCAAGATATCGACTTATCATATCAATGAATACAT
Source organism: Lachnospiraceae bacterium (assembly GCA_024698555.1). Classification (GTDB taxonomy): domain Bacteria; phylum Bacillota; class Clostridia; order Lachnospirales; family Lachnospiraceae; genus RUG11977. Next base: position 25,918 of record JAILRI010000258.1, on the reverse strand, counting down.
GTTTACTGAGGCATTCCGTCCTTACGCTCAGGAAGGCAAGGAAGTGGTATATTTCTGCTTTTCTACCGGTATAGCAGGGACTTTTGGCGCCGCCAATCTGGCCAAACAGGCTCTTCTTGAGGAATACCCCGATTTTAAGATAGATATCGTGGATTCAAAATGCGCCGCCATAGGCTTTGGATGCTGCGTATATATGGCTTTGCTCATGCAGGAAAAGGGCGCTTCCAAGGAAGAAGTGCTGGAGGCTGCCAGATATCATTTTGACAATATGGAGCATGTGTTTACGGTAGAAACACTTGAATACTTATACCGTGGCGGGAGATTGAGCCGTCCGGCCAAGATCGCCGGCAGCCTTCTGGATATCAAGCCCATCATAGAAGTGACCGATGATGGCAAGCTTGAGGTATTTGAAAAGGTCCGCGGGCGTAAGAAATCCATAGAACGTGTGATACAGATCATCGGAGAACGCTGCAGGGATCTGGATCAGCAGATAGTCGCAGTGGTTCACGCGGATTGCGAGAAGGAATGCAATGAGATGATCGCGGAGATCAGACGCCGTTACGGTGTAAACAATATATTTAAGGGCTTTCTTGGATGCGCTATCGGCGCGCATACCGGGCCCGGCCTGATAGGAATTACCGCTCTCGGTTCGGCTTCTCCGTACAGGCATTATTTTGAAGACCTGGCGATAGGAAGCTTTTGAGCTTAACTGGTGCTTTTTTGCTCATATGAGGGGATTCTGAACAGTAACAAATAGTCAAAACGGAAAGTAAGGAAAAAGAAGATGGATGATAATAACAAAAAAGGATCGGGACAGGACAACGGAAACAATCGTAAACTCCTGTTCATGTGTCTGGTAGGCGCGTTGATCGCGGTGATAATATTCAGCTATCTGTCGCGTCAGATCACGGCCGCCAAGACAGAGGAGATTACCTACAACCGCTTCCTGGACATGATAGCCGCGCAGGAGATCGAAAAGGTCGTGATCCGCACCGATCGTATCGTGATCACGCCAAAGAAGAAAACGAGCTACAACGGAACGATCTATTACACAGGTATTGTCGACGACGATGATCTCGAGAGCAAGCTCTATGACGCGGGCATCCCGTTCAATGCGCAGGTGGTGGATTCGGGTTCTACGATCATAGATATACTCATTGCGTATATTCTGCCATTTGTGCTCATATACGTGCTCATGTATTTCCTGTTCAGATCCATTTCGAAGAACAGCGGTGGCATAATGGGCGTGGGCAGGTCCAACGCCAAGATATACGTTGAGAAGGAAACGGGGGTTACCTTCAAAGATGTGGCCGGTCAGGAGGAAGCCAAGGATTCCATCAAGGAAATGGTGGATTTCCTGCATAATCCCGGCAAATATCAAAAGATAGGAGCGAAGCTTCCCAAGGGCGCGCTGCTGGTCGGACCTCCCGGAACCGGTAAGACGCTGCTGGCCAAGGCGGTGGCAGGAGAGGCGCATGTGCCTTTCTTCTCGCTCGCGGGTTCGGATTTTGTGGAAATGTTCGTAGGCGTGGGAGCGTCCCGCGTAAGAGACCTGTTCAAGCAGGCTCAGCAACAGGCTCCCTGTATCATTTTCATAGATGAGATCGATGCCATAGGAAAGAGCCGTGACAGTCATTACGGCGGCGGCAATGACGAGCGCGAGCAGACCCTGAACCAGCTGCTTGCGGAGATGGATGGTTTCGATACGTCAAAGGGTATCGTGATACTTGCGGCCACCAACCGTCCTGACGTGCTGGATAAGGCGCTCTTGCGCCCGGGCCGTTTTGACAGGCGCATTATCGTGGACAAGCCTGACTTAAAGGGCAGGATAGAGGTCTTAAAGGTTCACGCGAAGAACGTCTTCATGGACGAGTCAGTTGATCTCGACGAGATAGGGCTGGCCACCAGCGGAGCCGTGGGTTCAGATCTGGCCAATATCATCAACGAGGCAGCCATCCTTGCGGTCAAGCAGGGCAGGACCGCCGTGACCCAGGCGGATCTCATGGAGTCGGTGGAGGTAGTCATAGCGGGCAAGGAGAAGAAGGACAGGATACTCAGTACCGAAGAGAAGAAGGTCGTTGCGTACCATGAGACAGGACATGCGCTTATCACCGCTTTGAATAAGAAAGCCGAGCCGGTACAGAAGATAACCATAGTTCCCCGTACCATGGGTTCTCTCGGATATGTGATGCAGGTTCCCGAGGAAGAAAAGTATCTGGAGACCGAGGAAGAGCTGAAAGCCCGTCTGGTAACGCTATACGGCGGAAGAGCCGCCGAGGAGCTGGTGTTTGATTCGATCACTACCGGCGCTGCCAACGATATAGAAAAGGCAACGGCGATAGCCAGAGCCATGATCGCACAGTACGGCATGTCGAAGAAATTCGGCGCGATCCAGCTTGAATCAGTTCAGAACAGATATCTGGACGGCAGAGCGGTTATGAACTGTGGTGAAGCCACCTCCGGAGAGATCGACCACGAGGTCATGGAGCTGCTTTCTGAGTGTTACGAGCAGGCGAAGAAGCTTTTGTCCGAGAACAGGGACATCTTAGACAGCATTGCCGGATATTTAAGCGAGAATGAGACTATCACCGGCAAGAAATTCATGGAGCTGTACGAGGAAGCCGTAGCAGCGAGGAACGGCGGGGATACTGCCGAAACTGCCGGTGAAGGAGAAGAAGAAAAGTCGGAGGATTCTGCGGCCGGTACGGGTGAGGCTTCTGCGACCGACGTGAATGGAGTAGAAACTGCCGAAGCTGAGAACAAGACGGAAGAGGCAGTAACGGGCACAGAGGTAAATATCTGAGCAAGAATGAACATTTGTCCTGACGGGACAGTTTCCGGATTAACTGGAAGCAGTCCCTGAAGGATTTTTTCTTACTGTGGAATACACTATGAGGCAGTGAGCGGTCTGATTAAGTATATGCCAGAGGATTACATAAGTGTGAGGAACTCAGGCACCATGAAAAAAATTGCCTCGTATACTGGGAGATTGCCGGAGCACGATATAACACGCGGGAGGATAACATGCGTACGGAAGAGTTTAAAATGGAACGCCGGGGGCTGCTTAAGGCGGGCGATGAGGTGGAGATAGTGGAAAAGAGTACCGAAGCCTTCTACTACTACACCATCGTGCCGGCTCTCGCTATGTCCGGTAACTACAAACTGGGCGAACGCATCAGATCCACCCGCGGCGTGGTCAAGGACATAAAGCAGGATCCGAGAGGCTTCTTTGTGGATGTGGAGTTTGACGAGTAAACTTGTGATGTGGAATATACAGGACAATGATTATGAATGAAGACACCTTTGATATCGGGGAAGAACTGAAAAAGATTCCGGACAAGCCAGGCGTGTATATCATGCATGACGCATCGGATGCCATCCTTTACGTGGGGAAGGCCGTGAACCTGAAAAACAGGGTAAGGCAGTATTTTCAAAACAGACCAAGGTCGCCCAAGATAGCGCGCATGATCTCGCTGATCCATCATTTTGAGTATATAGTAGTGGGCAGCGAGGTCGAGGCGCTGGTCCTAGAGTGCAATCTGATCAAGGAAAACCATCCGAAATATAACACGATGCTTATGGATGACAAGACATATCCGTTCATCAAGGTCACCGTATATGAGGATTTTCCGAGGGTCTATCTGACCAGGCACCATGTAAATGACGGGGGAAAGTATTTCGGGCCGTACACAAGCGTTGAGTCTGCCAGAAATACGCTGGATCTCCTGAAGAAAATCTACAGGGTAAGGTACTGCAGGAAGGTAATCGTAGCATTCGGTGAAGGCGGCGGAAAGCAGCCCGGACAGTCAAAAGATGACATAAAGGCAGCAGGATACATAGCTGCGGATGAAGGTGAGACATTGCATGACGGGCGTGAACAGGATAGCGTCAAGGGCGAGGGAACCGCTACAGGTAAGCCATGTCTGTATTATCATATGCATCAGTGCGACGCTCCATGTGCGGGGAAGATATCCAAAGAGGAATATGGGGAAAGCATAGACAAGATATTGCAGTTTCTCGAAGGCAACATGCGCCCGGTAAAGAAGGAGCTGGAGGCAAAGATGCTGGAAGCCTCCGAAAACATGGAGTTTGAAAAGGCCATTGAGTTCAGGGATATCCTCGCGGATATAGATAAGATGAACCAGGTGCAGCGTGTTACCGGCTCTGACGAGGGCAACCGGGACGTTATAGGGGCGGCTGTAAAAGGTGATGCGGCTGTTGTGCAGGTGTTTTTTATCAGATCGGGAAGACTGGTGGGTAGAGAGCACTATTATATGGGTGGCGACACAGGGGAAAACATTATAAATGAGATCCTCAACGAATTCGTTAAGCAGTTCTATGCCGGAGTGCCGGTGATCCCCAAAGAGATATTGCTTTCGGAAGAAATAGAAGAAGCAGGACTGATAGAGGAATGGCTCTCAGAAAAAGCCGGATTTAAAGTAAATATAAAGTTCCCTAAGCGCGGCGACAAGGAAGGCCTGATCAAACTGGCCTGCAGCAATGCGGCAGGAGTACTTGAAAGGGATGCGGAAAGATTACAATCCGAACAGAAGCGGTCAACGGGAGCCGTAAAGGAGCTGGCAGACCTGTTGGGCATAGAGCCGCCTGTAAGGATCGAAGCTTACGATATATCGCATATCAGCGGATTTGAAACGGTTGGATCCATGGTGGTGTACGAGAACGGCAAGCCCAAACGCAGTGATTACAGAAAGTTTAAGATCAGGACGGTGATCGGGCCGGATGATTACGCCTCTTTGGCCGAAGTTCTGACCAGGCGTTTTGAGCACGGGATGACCGAGATTTCGGGCAAAGAAAGGTCTGCTCCGGAAATTGATAAAATGACAGGCGTTGAAGAAACGTTAACGGAAAGGCCGGATATTAGTAATAACGCCGAAGAAGACATATGTGAAACAGACTTATGGAGAAACAGCAAAGAATTATCAAGCTTCGCTAAATTCCCTGACCTCATCATGATGGACGGAGGAAAGGGGCAGGTAAATGTCGCCCTTGAAGTATTTGAAAAGCTCGGTATCGATCAAAAGGTTTGCGGGCTTGTTAAGGATGACAATCACAGGACAAGAGGGATTTATTACAACAATGTGGAAGTACCTGTAGACACCGGTTCGGAGTATTTCAAGTTCATGACCAGGGTGCAGGACGAGGTGCACCGTTTTGCCATAGAATATCACAGGAAGCTCCGTTCAAAGGAACAGGTGCATTCTATCCTGGATGATATTAAGGGAGTGGGGCCGACCAGACGCAGGGCTATCATGAAGCATTTTGAATCGCTCGAAGCGGTCAGAAGCGCCTCGATAGAAGAACTGGCCGCCTGCGAGTCTATGAACGCAGCCTCGGCGAAGCTGGTGTATGATTTCTTTCACGCAAACAGTAATTAATCCGGCAAAGTATGAGTTATGACTGCCAGGAGCATCTTACTGAGAAAGATTTGGATAATCACCATAATATATGGATCTGTGTGTCTTATTGAACAACAGGGGGAAGTATGCTGCATTTTGTAATCGGACCGGCCGGCTCCGGTAAGTCGTATCAACTGCTGGGAAAGGCTATTGCGGATGCGGAAGAGAATAGAAAACGCAATGTCTTTTTTGTAGTTCCCGAGCAGTTTACGCTGCATGTTCAGCGGGAAGTCATAGAACGAAGTCCCAGGCACGGGATGATGAACATGGATGTCTTAAGCTTTCCCCGGCTGGCACACAGGGTGTTCGAGGAATTGGGAATTACGCCGCCTATGACCCTCGAGGATTCCGGCAAGACCATGATCGTGAAAAAGGTAGTGCTGGATAAGGCGAGTGAACTGGGAGTGTTTGCAGGGAAGATTCACAAACAGGGCTTTATAGAACAGATGAAGTCAGTTATTGCCGAATTCTACCAGTATTCCATCAGCCCGGACGAGCTTGAAGAAATGATGGCAATGAAGGGTTTAAGAACACAGCTTAAATCCAAGCTGAAGGATATCGATATCATATATCGTGGTTTCAGGGACTTCATCAGAGACAGATTTATCATGAAAGAGGAGCTGTTGGAGCTCTTTGCCGAAAAGATTTTAAGGTCGGAGGATCTTAAAGGGTCAAGCGTTATATTTGATGGATTTACCGGGTTTACCGTCATGCAGTTAAGGTGTATGGAACAGCTGCTGCATACCGCGTCTGAAGTCTATGTCAGTATCACTGCAGAGCCGGAATCGATATATGGATTGGAAAAAGCAGGCAAAAAGGATGCGAAAGGACAAAACGGTATATTTGATTTAAGCCGGATGACTGTAAAGAGACTTGAAAAGATAGCCATCGAAGCCGGTCAGGAGGTGTATTACGAGGAATCCGGATCGCAGACAGCTTCATACCGTTTTAAGGACAGCCCTGCTTTGGCTGCCCTGGAACAGGGAATATTCAGGCGTCCGCTGAAAACGAGTGATGACTGCAAGGGGATCACTCTTGTTTCCTGCGAGAGCCCGGCGGCTGAGGTGAGATTCGTTATCGGGTCCATCAGAAGACTGGCAATGGAAGAAGGCTACAGATACAGTGATATAGCCGTGATCACCGGCGGACTTGAGACCTATGAGGAAATAGCGGTCCGGGAATTTTCAAGTGCCGGGATCGATTTCTTTATCGACAGCAAGAAAAGCATTATCGGGACCGAGCCTGTGGAACTGCTCAGGTCTGTTATACTTACGGCATTAAGAGGATTTGATGCGACCGGCATATTCAGGTTTGTAAAGTCTTCTCTGTCCGGTTTTGACAGGGAGACCGCGGCACAGATGGAAAACTATTGCTTAGCCAGAGGAACAAGGGGAGAAGGCTTCTGGAAAAAAGAGTGGAAAAACAAATATACTACCAGATACGCGCTTGATCTTGAAATGCTCAACCTTGAAAGACAGAAGGTTTATACGACTCTCATAGAGCCTGCGCTGCAGCTTACGGGTGAACACACTGCCGGAGAAAGGATCAGTGTGTTAAGAGATGTCCTGGAAAAACTGGACATAGAAAATAAACTTAAATCACAGGAGGAAACAGGCAGAGTATCTTCAGATGCTGGGGAGAGACTTGACGCGCTGGAGGCGGGGCAGCTGTACCAAAAGATAGGGGAGGTCTTTGAGCGTATAGATAAGCTGCTCGGTGATGACATGATGAGCCTCAAAGAATTCTCCGAAATACTTGATACAGGCTTTACCGAAGCTAAGCTTGCCGTGATCCCGCAGGAAAACGATCATGTTCTGATCGGAGACATGGAGCGTACGAGGCTTGGAGCGGTAAAAGTACTGTTTTTTATCGGCGCGAATGACGGGATGGTGCCTAAACCTGCAGGTGAACAGGGACTGCTTTCATACGCGGACAGAGTATTCTTCGAGGATCATGAGATAGAGCTGTCGCCTGTAGGATTGAGAAGCTCGTATCTGCAGGAGTTTTATCTGTATCTGAATATGACAAAACCTTCCGAAAAGCTGTATATGAGTTACCACAGGATGACGGCGGATAAAAAACCCGGACATCGGTCACTCATATTTGCGGAACTGCAGAAGATATTTCCGAAGCTGTCGGTCAGGGATATTTATCGCGATGACCGGGAAATGCTGCTTGGAAGCGACTGCGGCAGGCGTGCGGCTGCGGCGCTGCTTCGGGATAAGGAAATGTCCGACCTTGACAGTGTACAGCTCACCATACTTTCAACCATAGCATCGGGAAGCGCTGAGGAATATGCCATGATGCTCAAAGCGGCGTTTGAATACAGGAAAAACGCCTCCATTACGAAGAAAAGCGCGAAAGACCTGTACGGATCGGTACTTACCGGAAGTGTCAGCAGACTTGAAAATTTCGCCGCCTGCGCTTATTCACATTTCTTAAAATACGGTTTGAAGCTGGAGGAACGGCCGGAATTTAAGGTTGGGGCCGTAGAACTGGGAAATATTTACCATAAGGCTGTGGAGGAATACGGGAGAAGGCTGAAAAAACGTGGTATCAGGTGGCATGATACCACGGAGGCTGTACGCGATGAGGTGCTGCAGGAAGCCATCGATGCAGCTCTCAATGAATACGCTGATGTTATCGGTTCAAGCAGCAGGAACGCTTATATAAAAATTCGGACCGGAAGGGTATTGAAGAGGACCGTGGAGATCCTGGATCATCAGGTACGCGGCGGCAGTTTTGAACCGGAATATTTTGAACAGGGCTTTGAAGCGGCTGGCGAGTTTATGAAGCTGGTAGGAAAGATAGACCGTGTGGATGTCGCTTATGACAAAAATAACAGGCCATATATAAGGATCGTGGATTATAAATCGGGAAAGAAAAAGTTCGATCCGGCATTGCTTTATAACGGTCTGCAGATACAGCTGGCGGTGTATATGAACGAGGCAGCAGCTCTCTTTGAGCCTTCGCAAAGTCCTGAAGCCGCCGGAATGTATTATTACAACATCGATGATCCGATGATAGATGAGATAGAAAATCCTTCGGAGGCGGAAAGCAAGCGGATTTCCGATTTGAAGCTGGAAGGTCCGACAGGGAATGACAAGATCTGTCTGGGATTGTCTGACGCAGGTCTGGTAGACGCGGGCGGAAATGCGAATCCCGGGTACAGTTCTGACATCATATCTGCGAAATACAAAAAGGATGGCATGGAACTTACCAAGAACAGTAACGTTTTGAGCAGTGAGCGGTTGAAAGCGGCCGGAGAGTATGCTTCTCTCCTGATGGAACGCGGTTCCCAAAGGATCTGTGAGGGAGATATAAGCATCAATCCGTACAGCGAGAAAATTTTAAATGCCTGTTCCTACTGCCCTTACGGCAATGTGTGTGGTTTTGAGTACAGGATGGGATACAGGTTCAGGAATATTAAAAAACAGGCGAAGGATGAACTGTGGGAAAAGATAGAGAATAAAGATACTGTATTCTCAACATGAGGTCTGAAAAATGAAATGGAATCAGGAACAGCTGGAGATCATAAACGGCCGGGGCAAGAATCTTCTGGTTTCGGCTGCCGCGGGAGCGGGAAAGACTACCGTCATGATAGAGCGGATATTGGGCCTGATGGTGCAGGAACCGGACGGCATAGATATCGACCGTTTTCTGATCGTGACCTTTACCAGAGATGCCGCCGCAAATATGAGGGAAAAACTGAATAACAGACTATCCGAACTGATCGATAAGGATCCGTCAAATAAGCGGTTAACCAGACAGCAAATGCTCCTGCAGAACGCAAAGATCACGACTTTAGACAGTTTCTGCGGTTCGGTGGTCAGAGAATTCTTTTACAGGGTCGACATAGATCCGTCCTTCAGGATGGGCGACAACGCCGAGACCGCCCTGATACGGACGAAAGTCCTGGATGAATTGCTTGAAAGCAAGTATACTAAGGCGGAAGACGGATTCCTGTGTCTGGTTGAGAGCTATTGCGGGACAAAAAATGACAGCGCGCTGAATAATTTGGTGAGCAAGATGGCAAAGAGCGCTTATGCTCAGGCTTGGCCATTTGACTGGCTGGATCAGCTTGAAAACGAGATATCGCTGGATATGAAACTGACCGGTCTGCGTCCCGAATGGAAAAGTCAGATCGTTGATATTTGCCATCTGGAGCTTAATAAGGCAGCAGCATATTCGGCAAAGGCAGTAAAGCTCATGACCGCGGAAATGAACAGATTGCTTTCGCTGCAAGGGGCAAATTCCAAAGAAGATAGATTGAAGAAGATTTTGCAGACCCTGCAGGTTGAACAGCAGATGATCATGGATATCCAAGACGAGGATGACTATTCAAAGCTTGGGGTACGCTTGTCGGACGCCGATTTTGGAAAGCTTACAATTGGTAATGTTTTAGCTGAGGATGTCAAAGATGAAATAACAGATAAACGTAACGCATACAAGAAAAAGATAAGAGAACTCGCCCAAAAGTGGTTTCTTGAAACCGAAGAAGAGCAGGTATCGACCTGCGCGGGGGCCGCAAAGCCCATGTTGGAGCTGATAGAACTGACTAAAGAATATCTGAGGGAATTGCTGAAAAAAAAGAAGGAAAAGAATGTATTTGAGTTCTCGGATATTTCTCATTTTGCGCTTGAAATACTGGCCTCAAAGGATGAAAATGGAGGCTTTGTACCTACAGAGGCTGCGTTGGAGCTTAGAGAACGTTTCCATGACATTTTCATAGATGAATATCAGGACAGCGATTCCGTACAGGAACAGATCGCTGAGATCATCGCCGGCGCATCCGGTACAGCGCCGTATACCTTCATGGTCGGAGATGTTAAACAGAGCATTTACAAATTCAGAATGGCCAGACCTGAGCTGTTTATAGAAAGAGCAACCAGATACGAGAGTGATCCGTCGCAGGGGAGGCTTAACAGACTGGGGTTTAATTACAGGAGCAGCCGCTCCGTCATCGACAGCGTGAATGATGTATTCAGACTGTGCATGCATGAGGAAGTGGGGAAAGTGGAGTATTCTCCTCAGGCTGAGCTGGTATGCGGCAAAATCGCTGATGAGCCTCAAAATGAAGAAGGCATCGGGAACAACGGAGATGATGTTACGGAGATCATCATTGCGGAACAGAATGAAGATACAGAGGACAGCAGTACCGGGATAACCGGGGAAGGTACGGATACTGACGGCCCGGATGAGCCCGGCGGTTCGCATGAAACAGTATCTGAAACGGAAGAATATACCGCTTCCGGACTGTGCGCAAAGGCTGCGGCAAAACGCATCAGGCAGCTGCTGGACGAAGGTTATCCGATAGCTGTAAAGGATGGCGGTTTCAGAAAATGTGAATACAGGGATTTCGTTATATTGCTGCGAAGCACAAAAGCGTTCGAATACTACCGCGAGGAGTTGGAAAAACTGGGAATTTCAGTATTTGCCGATTCCGGGCAGGGTTTTTTAGGCTCATATGAGATTGGTGTTGTGGTCGATTATTTAAGGCTTTTGGACAATCCCTATCAGGATATCCCTCTGGTTTCGGTGCTTGCATCAGAAATCGGCGGGATGAGCGATGACGATCTGGTAAGCATCCGCGTGTACGGCGGGCTCGATATCCCATTCTGGAACTGCCTGGTTAAGTACAGTCAGGATGGGCCGGATGTCGATTTACGAACCAGGTGTGCCGGCTTTTTAAAAATATTTAACGATATCCGTAAAATGAATATGAGCCGGGATATTGACAAGGTGATCTTTTCCATATACGAAAAGACGGGCTTCTTCCTTTACTGTCTGGCCCTTCCCTACGGGCAGTCCCGGGCATCAAATCTGGAAATGCTGCTGTCTTATGCATCACAGTATGAAAAAGTCGGTTCGTACGGGCTTTTTGACTTTGTCAGTTATATCGAGGAGATAACAAAGGCGCAGGACGACCTGGAAGAGGCTGTTTCGAGCGAGGCTTCGAACGCCGTAAGGATCATGACCATACATAAGAGCAAAGGTCTGGAATTCCCGATCGTGATCATAGGTGATGCCGCAAAGCAGTTCAACCAGCAGGACAGGAACGCGGAAGTGATAATAAGTCCCGATTACGGGATCGCGGCAAAATATATAGATCTGAATTCCAGGACAAAGCATAATACGATCCGCCGTATACTTGTATCGAAAAAGCTCGAACAGGACACTATAGGCGAGGAACTCAGGCTCCTGTATGTCGCCATGACCAGAGCCATGCAGAAACTGATCATCATAGGCAGTCCCGGCAAAAAAGGAAAAAAGGAAACTGATTGGGTCGATGAGGCAGCAATTGCCGGTCCAAACGGACGGTATCCCGATTCTTACGTTGCTTCTTCCGGGGCTTATATGGATCTTGTGTACCCGGCCGCGCTGATAAATAAAGATGATTTTGTCATTACCGGATATCATGTTTCGGACAATGACGAAAACGCAGGCAAAAAAGAAAGCCTGGAAAGGAAGGAGAGCTTCTTAAGTGTAACTGTAAAGGATGAGGATAAGGATCAGAAGATACTTAACGAGCTTGAATACCACTATGAGCGAGATGCAAAAGAAGCGCTTCCTATCAAGCTGTCTGTTTCAGACATAAAGCATGAGTGCATGACGGAGGAAGGGGTTCTTGCGCCTTTTGACGGGGATGTGGTTCGGCTGGGCAGTGGAGGAGCTGCGCTGGGTGATCTTTATCATAAGGTGATGCGGTTTATTCCTCTCGGTCTGAAGGATCGGGATGAGGTGGAGCTTTTCCTGAAAACGCTCGATGAAGAAGAGGACGCGAAGCTTACCCGGGATGAAAAAAAGCTGATCGATCCGGAAAGGATAGCGCATTTTCTACAAAGCGGACTGTGCGAAAGAATGAGAAAAGCTTCCGGAACCGGACAATTATGGCGTGAGCAGCAGTTTATGCTGGGTATGAAAGCCTGTGAGATCGATCCCGTAAAATACGCGGGAAGAAATGAACTGATACCTGTACAGGGCGTGATAGACTGTTTCTTTGAGGAAGAAGACGGCATGGTCATTCTTGATTATAAAACCGATGCTCTGCCCGCGGATGGTCTCACGGAACTGGTGAAACGTTACCACTCACAGCTTGAACTTTATGCCAAGGCTATTTCAGAGCTTATGGGGGAAAGGGTGAAGGAAGGTATACTTTACTCATTTTCACTTGAGGAAGCTGTCTGTGTGGATACACTGTTGCAGTAAACTGCGAATATCCTTGTCGTTTGCTGAACTAAACGTTAAACCGGATCAAACCGCGGCAGCTTATCACTTGCCGTATGGCATGTTCTGTGCTATTATGAGCCTATACGACGGATTAAGGTGAAAACGCATTTATGACGAAAACAGGTGGTCTTATGGAACAGTATACCGGATTTGCAGGTGTTTATGATGAGTTTATGGATAATGTGCCCTATGATGAGTGGGTGGATTATCTTTACGGACTGTTGGTAAGGGTTGGAGTATCCGGAGGGATTCTCTGCGAACTGGGCTGCGGTACCGGCAAGATCACGAGAAGACTTAAAGGCAAGGGATATGACATGATAGGCATCGACTGCTCGGCGGAGATGCTGCAGGTCGCGCGCGGCAGGGAGAAGCCGGGTGATGAGAGTATTCTGTACCTGCAGCAGGATATGAGGGAGTTTGAGCTGTACGGGACCGTTGCGGGCATCGTGAGTATTTGCGACAGCATGAATTATATACTTACGAAACAGGATATGTTAAAAGTATTTAAGCTGGTAAATAACTATCTGGATATCAATGGGGTGTTCATTTTCGACTTGAACACTGTTCACTACTATAAAGATGTGCTGTCAGATAATGTGATCTGTGATAACAGGGAGGATGCAAGCCTGATCTGGGAAAATTCATATGACCAGCGAAGCCGAAAGAACAGATATGACCTGACATTATACACAAAAGAGCCGTCGGGGATGTTTCAAAGGTGTGAGGAGACGCATTTTCAAAGAGCTTATGCGCTGGAAGATGTAAAAGGGATGCTTGACAAAGCTGGTTTGGAACCCTTAATGTGCTTGAGGGCATTTACGGACAGAAACGCTTCCGAAAAGGACGAGAGAGTTTATTTTGTGGCGAAGACGAGGAAGACTCTGGCTGATGTCATAACCGGATGAGCAGGCTCCAATGCTCGCAAAGCAAGGTAACTCGCGGCATGTTCCGGGACGGTTTTTTGCTGGGAACGGAAGATTACCGGCGCTTGCAGGATAATATCAAAAAAAATGGAAACAGCGGGAGAGATAAGATGGGTGATTATATAGTAAGGGCTACGGCTGCTGATGACAGTATCAGGATTTTTGCGGCAACGACAGCGGGGCTGGTGACCGAGGCTGCCCAAAGACATCATACGACCAATGTGGCTGCGGCAGCGCTCGGAAGACTGCTTACTGCGGGCGCGATGATGGGAGCGATGCTCAAAAACGAGACTGATGTTCTGACTCTGCAGATAGGGTGTGCCGGACCGATAGGAGGTCTGACGGTAACCGCGGGACTGGAGCGGGAGGCAGATGGCAATACCTTTGTAGGAGTAAAAGGATATGTGAACAATCCGCAGGTCGATCTTCCGCTAAAAGAGAATGGAAAGCTTGATGTGGGCAATGCTCTCGGAGCAGGCATCCTTACTGTTATCAAGGACATGGGGCTTAAGGAACCGTTTTCGGGACAGACGGAACTGATCACCGGTGAGATCGCGGAGGATCTGACTTATTATTTTGCGAATTCAGAGCAGGTGCCTTCGTCCGTGGCTCTTGGCGTGCTTGCCTCACCTGACGGAGCAGTACTGGCTGCCGGAGGCTTTATCATACAGTTGCTTCCCTTCGCGAGCGATGAGGTGATAGAGAAACTGGAAAAAAGGCTTAAAGGCTTTACCTCGGTAACAGCTCTCCTTGCGGAAGGAGTAACACCCGAGAAGATGATAATGAACCTGTTTGAAGGCATGGATCCCGTGATAACTGATACTATCCCCACACGGTTCTATTGTAACTGCAGCAAGGAAAGAGTTAAAAAAGCCATTATGAGCATTGAGAACAAGGATATCGAAGAAATGATCGCCGACGGCAGACCCGCCGAGGTAAACTGCCATTTCTGCGGCGAGAACTATTGTTTCTCGATCGAAGAGCTGAAGGAAATCCTGGCGGAGAAAGAGAATCTGTGATCATGACGTGATAGTCATTTTTTTGCGACTTGCGGCAGGAACCGGCTTGCCGGTTCTCGATGCGAGGCGGGAGTTCTGAATAGTTACAAGCGCAGAAAAAATAAGCGACCCGTTTCAAGAGGCTTCGGTATGGAGCGTATTGCCGAGAACTCTTGAAACGGGTCGCATTATGTGCGATAAACGAATGCCCCCAGCTATAAGCTTGCTTATAAGCTGAGGGCTGAGTGAACGGGCAGCGAGCAGACTTGTACGCGAGATGACTCATCGTATCGAGTAGGAGGGGGCAAGCCGCCTCCTACTCGATCGAAAGATGAGAGGGCAGTTATGCTGTTACATGTCCTTGCGCCTTCATGACTTCGATCACGGAATCAACTTCTTTTTCGCATTCTTCCTGAGTGCCTGACTCAACCATAACACGGATAACAGGCTCAGTACCTGACTCTCTGACAAGAATACGTCCGGAGTCTCCCAGACGTGCCCCGGAATCGGCAACAGCCTTCTTGACGGCCTCATCGGACAGGGTAGCGGCCTTGTCACCGACCCTGACATTTTTAAGAACCTGGGGATATACCCTCATGGGGCTGGTCAGATCGGAAAGCTTCATCTTCTTCTCCAGCATGACTTCCATGATCTTCAGTGATGTGAGCACGCCATCTCCGGTAACGGCATGCTTTCTGAAAATGATATGGCCGGAATTCTCACCGCCGATGGAAAAATCATTGGCTGCCATGCATTCGCTTACATATTTGTCTCCTACCTTTGTCTTTTCATAGCCGATGCCAAGTTTGTCCAGGGCTTTGTATAAGCCGATATTGGACATAATGGTGGTCACCACGGTGTTACCGTTCAGCTGACCCTGTTCTTTCATATATGCGGCGCACAGATACATGATCTGATCGCCGTCGATCAGGTTGCCCTTATCATCTACCGCAAGACACCTGTCGGCATCTCCGTCATATGCGAAGCCGACGTCCAGACCATTTTCTTTTACAAATTCCTGCAGTTTCTCTATATGAGTCGAACCGCATCCGGTGTTGATATTGGTACCGTCAGGGTCGTTTGCCAGAACATAAGTCTTCGCGCCGAGCGTGTCAAAAACGCCCTTGGCGACGGTAGTGGCAGAGCCGTTGGCCAGATCCAGGCCGACTTTGATATTTTTGAAGCTCCTTGTGGCCAGAGAGATAAGGTATCCGATATAGCGATGCCTTCCGATGGAATAGTCTACGGTACGGCCGATCTTATCACCTGTAGCAAAGGGAATATCGGGACCGAGGCCGTCAATATAATTTTCGATCAGCTCTTCGATGTTTGCTTCCATCTTGTAGCCTTCGGAATTGATAAGCTTAATACCATTGTCGTAAAATGGATTGTGGCTGGCGGAGATCATGATACCGCAGTCAAAATCATCGCTTCTGACGATATATGAAACGCTGGGGGTAGGTGTTACATGCAGCAGATACGCGTCTGCGCCGGCGGCAGTCAGTCCCGCTACCAGTGCATATTCGAACATATAGCTGGAACGGCGCGTATCCTTGCCGATAACTACTTTGGCCTTTTTGCCGGCATGTGTGCCGAAATACCATCCCACATAAAGTCCCACCTTATATGCATGCTCTACGGTGAGTTTTACATTCGCTTCGCCGCGAAACCCATCTGTTCCGAAATATTTACCCATGATGTTCCTCCTTACATTATGTTCCTCAAGTATTTTGATGAAAGGGCCAAATAAAAACCGCCCATAACATCATAATTCATATGAAAATCGATTTCAATAAAAAAAATAAAAAAAACAGCGGCGGCATTGCAAAGCGAAACAGCAAATGTTAAAATTACCATGAGTGTACTATTTTGGCTTTTTTGAACTTTGGAGGTCAGAACGTGAACAATAGATCAGATAGGATTTTTAAACGCAGAGTTTTTCTTGCGGTAATACTGTCTGTATTATGCCTGCTGCTCTGCGCATGTACAAAAAAAGAGGAGCCTGAGCCGGAACCCGTTCCTACGGCGTCTGTCGCAACGCCCACCGCAGCTGTTACCCCTACTGCGGCTCCTACATCAGCGCCCACAGCCACGCCGGCGCCTACCGCGACACCCACACCTACACCGATTCCCGAAATTAAGGATGTTTATGATACGACCGCGGATGCGTGTGTGTATCATTACGAACCTGACATCACGGGCATTGATGTGATGGATATTGAGTCGCTCGGTGACCGTCTGCTTTTGATCTACCAGGTTCATGACGGCGAGGAGGCACAAGACGAGGATGCGGAGATAACCGGGGTCGGAAGGAATGATCAGGGCGGGGAGCTGGCGAGCGCTAACGTTTTAGAGACCGCAGGAAGAAATACAAGTGACAACAGCAGTGTCCGTCCGGCAGATCGTGCCTGTTTACTGCCCTCAAAAGATGAGACGCGACAGTATGCGGAAAGCATGTCAGACATTACACCTGACGGCGACGATTATGATTCCGATCTTGGCGAAGATTATTATGACGATTACGAGGAGCCTTATTCGCTGATACTGCGTTCCGTGGATCCCCTTACCTTTGAAGGCGATGAGTATGTGGTCGCCGGACGCAGCTTTTACGGGAGCAGTTTTGATATACTTGATAACGGGATGTTTGCCTTGTATTGCGACGGCAATGAACCGTATATGCTCTTCAACGACAAACTGGAGCTGCTTACTCAGATCGATTTTGATGAAAGCATTGATATAGCTTATTTTACCCGTGACGGCAAGTGGATATGGTACATGGAATCCGGCGGAAAGCTTAAGAGGAAGAATATTTTCACCAAAGATATCGAAGAGATCGAGCTTCCGAAGCAGAAGGGCGAGTATTATCTGTATTCGTGCATGAGCGGCAATATAGTGTGCGTGGGCTTTACGTCCCCGTCACGTGAGAACAGGAACTATTATTTTGACGGTGAGACCGGCCAGATCCTCGGAGATACGGATTACGGCGTCCTGTATCTGTTCTCTCCCGACCGTACAAAAACACTGAAGATACAGAGTATCGATGAATGCAGTATTTCCGTATTCAATTCCAGCCCCGACAATCTGTTCCCCGGAGAGGAGATCACGGATAAAGAGACCGGGGATGTGGTCAAAAGCGCGGATGAAGCTATCTGCAGGCTTAAGATCACAAATACTGATGAGGTCTTTTCAAGGTTTGCCGACTGGGAAAGGGGGCTGTTCATAACCTGTTCCGATTATTATGCTGTCTATAACAGTATCGCGGAGTATTCCTGCTATTCCATGCAGACCGGTGAGATGATCTCCAATTACAATATTTCAGGAAAAGGATTTGCGCCGTTATACCATACGCTGGACTCAAAGAACGGAATAGTATACGCGCAGTGGGTCAAAGACAGCGTACCGCAGATATATGCCTGGGAATATTCGCAGGATACGGTACAGAACTACAGAGATGTGTACGGTAAATTCTCAGACATTCCGGAATATGCCGATGTCAGACGCAAAGAGATAGAAGATAAATTTGGATTTAATCTTTATCTCGGGAGCGAAGTGTTCTCCAGCTCGTTCGATTATACGCTGCGTATCTGGAATGATTATGAAAAAGCTGTGGAACTGATGGATGCGATCGATGAGGTGCTTTCCATATATCCGGAAGGGTTCTTCGAGCAGTTCAAGATTGGCGGCATCAAGACATTGTCCATATATCTTTGCGGCGGTTTTGAACCGAAGGGATCAAATACTATCAGTGATGCCATTGCCATAGCAACGGTCAATAATTACGAGAGGCTGCTGGCTCTCGATCTTAACTGGGACAGCTGCCTTAAACGTACCATAGTGCATGAAATATCGCACTGGATAGACGGAAGGATCGATTCTCAGGCTCAGTTCGGAGGGTACTCGACTTACGATCATGACTGGCTGGAGCAAAATCCCAAAGATTTTACCTACAAATACAGTTATGTGAGTGGCCGCACCATGTGGAAATACATTTTCAGCTCAGATTCGGACAATGAAAATGCTTACTTTATCGACTCATACAGTCAGACGTATCCGACAGAGGACAGAGCCCGCCTTTTTGAGTATCTGATGTATCCCGATGAGGACGGAACCGATCATGAATATCTGAAAACAGCGAATCTGCAGAGAAAACTTGAGTTTTACTTCAAGGTCATCCGCAAGAGCTTTGATACGAGTCTTTGGCCGGAGAGGACGGTTTGGGAGGAAAAGCTGGACGCGCTGATCAGTGAGAGGATCAGAAATGATGTGGAAAATACAGGGAAAGACCTGGGAGGGAACAAAGCGGAGTAGTTTTTTAAAATTTTGCTGGTAAAATGCAAAAAGCTGTGATATACTATCAAGGATTATGAAATAAGGCAGAATCAGGAGGAATAATAATGAGTTTCACAACGGAAGATCAGGGCAAGAATGTATTTAAGATCACGATCGAGGTAGATGCGGCCGATTTTGAAAAGGCCTGTGAGAGAGCATATCTGAAGAACAGGAGCAAGATCACTGTTCCGGGTTTCAGGCGAGGCAAGGCTCCCCGTGCTTTTCTGGAAAAGAGCTACGGAGCCGGTATCTTTTATGAGGATGCGGCTAATGATCTGATCAATGCCGAATATCCCAAGGTAGCGGATGAGTGCGGTCTGGATATAGTTTCGAGACCCGAGATCGATGTAGTAAAGGTTGAAAAGGGCGAGCCCTTTGTATTTACGGCTACAGTAGCCGTTAAGCCCGAGATCGAACTCGGTCAGTATAAGGGCATAGAGGTTGACAAGGTTGAAATCGAAGTAACTGACAGCGAGATAGAGGCAGAGATCGATAAGGTGAGGGAACAGAATTCACGTACGATCACTGTGGAAGACCGTCCTGTTCAGAGCGGCGATGTGGTGGATATAGATTATACAGGTTCTGTTGACGGTGTTGAATTTGAGGGCGGCAGCGCTCAGGGACATAAGCTGACTATCGGCTCGCATTCATTTATCGATACTTTTGAAGATCAGCTGATCGGCAAGAACGCAGGCGATGATGTAGAAGTTAATGTTACTTTCCCCGAAGAGTATCACGCTGAGGAGCTTGCAGGAAAGCCTGCTCTCTTTAAAGTAAAGATCAATACCATTTCGTCCAAGGAACTTCCTGAGGCAGATGACGAATTCGCCAGCGAAGTATCGGATTTTGATACTCTCGATGAGTATAAGGCTGACATAAAGAAGAACCTCGAGGAGAAGAAGCAGAAAGAAGCCAAGGCTGCTCATGAGGATGCCGCTATCGCCAAGATCATTGAGAATTCTACCATGGAGATCCCTAAGGGTATGATCGACATGCAGAAGGAACGTATGGCGGAGGATTTCTCGCAGAGACTGCAGTATCAGGGACTTTCGGTTGAACAGTATTTCAAGTTTACCGGCATGACCGCGCAGAAGTTCCTTGAGGATCTGGAACCCAGAGCAATTCAGAACATAAAGAGCCGCCTGGTGCTCGAAGCGGTTGCCAAGGCTGAAAATATTGAGATTTCCGACGAGGATATGGAGAAGGAATATGCCGATATGGCTTCAAGATATCAGATGGAAGTTGATAAGGTCAAAGAGCTTCTTTCGGATAAGGACAAGGAAGCTATGAGGATGGATCTGGCTTGCGAGAGAGCGGCAGATATCATCGCGGACAATGTTGTAGAGAAGTAATGGAGGATATATGAGCTTAGTACCTTATGTAATAGAGCAGACGAGCAGGGGAGAGCGCTCGTATGACATTTATTCCAGACTGTTAAAGGACAGGATCATCTTTCTTTCGGAAGAGGTCAATGATGTTACAGCCAGTCTTATTGTGGCACAGTTCCTTTTCCTTGAGTCCGAGGATCCCAATAAGGATATCAATTTTTACATCAACAGCCCCGGTGGTTCGGTAACCGCGGGCATGGCCATTTATGATACCATGAGATATATCAAGTGTGATGTTTCCACTATTTGCGTAGGCCTTGCGGCCAGCATGGGGGCATTTCTGCTTGCGGGCGGTACCAAGGGCAAGCGCATGGCGCTTCCCAATTCAGAGATCATGATCCACCAGCCTTCGGGCGGAGCCAGAGGTCAGGCGACCGAGATACAGATAGTTGCCGAAAACATTTTAAAGACCAAGAAAAAGCTCAATGAAATGCTGGCAGAGAATACCGGAAAGCCTCTGGAAGTAGTAGAAAAGGATACGGACAGGGATTATTACATGAGCGCGCAGGAAGCTCTTGATTACGGCATAATTGATAAGGTTATTGAGAAGAGATAAGAATAAGGAAAAATTGAATCATGGCAAACAGAGGTAATGAAAGAACCGGAGCCTGCCGCTGCTCTTTCTGCGGTAAATCGGAGGGGCAGGTTCGCAAGATGATAGCCGGACCCAATGAAGTCTTCATTTGCAACGAATGTGTAGATCTTTGCGCGGAGATAGTGGATGAGGAGGAATATGAAGAGACGGTCTCTATGGAAAGGGGCGACATTAATCTTATGCGTCCCGTTGAGATCAAGGAGTTCCTCGACCAGTATGTTATAGGGCAGGATGATGCAAAGAAGATACTTGCAGTAGCCGTATACAACCATTACAAACGCATCATGACGGATGTGGTAGTGGATGTAGAGCTTCAAAAGAGTAATATACTGATGCTTGGACCTACCGGTTCGGGTAAGACTTATGTGGCTCAGACTCTGGCAAAGATGCTCGGAGTGCCTTTTGCGATCGCTGACGCAACTACTCTTACCGAGGCCGGATATGTTGGCGAGGATGTTGAAAATATCCTGCTCAAGCTTATTCAGGCAGCGGATTATGATGTGGAACGGGCTCAGTACGGCATTATCTATATTGATGAGATAGATAAGATAGCGAGCAAATCCGAGAATGTTTCGATCACCCGCGATGTTTCCGGAGAAGGCGTACAGCAGGCACTGCTGAAGATCTTGGAGGGAACCGTTGCCTCCGTACCGCCGCAGGGTGGGAGGAAGCATCCCCATCAGGAATTTATTCAGATCGATACAACCAATATACTGTTCATATGCGGTGGCGCTTTTGACGGCCTGGACAAGATCATCGCGGCCAGGATAGGCAAGAAGGCCATGGGCTTTAACGCGGAGCTTGGTGATACCAATAAGCAGGATATAGGAGAATTGTTCAGGCAGGTTCAGACAGAGGATCTGATCAAGTTCGGAATCATTCCGGAATTCATAGGAAGAACGCCTATTACTGCGGCTCTTGACCAGCTGAACGAGCAGGCGCTCATAGATATACTGGTGAAGCCCCGTAACGCTCTGGTAAAGCAGTATAAGAAGCTGTTTGAGATCGACGGAGTAGAGCTGGAATTTACCGACGAAGCCATCGAGGTGATCGCCAAGCGCGCGTTTGAACGCAAGACCGGCGCGAGAGGCTTAAGATCCATATGTGAGAAGATCATGGTAGATGTGATGTTTGATATACCTTCTGATCAGAAGGTGATCAAATGTATCATAAACAAGGAAGCGGCGATGGGAGAAGGTCAGCCCGAACTTGTTTACGGAGAGGGAATCCGTACTGCCAGAAGTCCCAGGACTGCGGCTTCAAAGGGCGCGCCCCGGAAGAGAGCCGGTGCTACGGCGTAAGGAAAAAAGGTCATGAAGATAAAATCTGCCGAATTGGCTTTAGTATGTGGTGTCAGCAGCGCTCTTCCCAGACACATGCAGCCGGAGATAGCATTTATCGGCCGGTCAAATGTCGGCAAGTCTTCCATGATGAACGCGCTGCTGGGACGTAAGTCGCTTGCGCGTACTTCGCAGACTCCGGGTAAGACTCAGACCATAAACTATTATCTGATAAACAAAGAGCTCTTTTTTGTTGATCTGCCGGGCTACGGGTATGCCAAAGTGTCCCAGACTACCAGGGAACAGTGGGGAAAGATGATCGGCAGGTATCTGAAAAGATCCCCGTCTTTAAAGGCAGTTTTTCTTCTGATCGATATCCGTCATGAACCCGGAGCGAATGACCGTGAGATGTATGATAAGCTTATTGCTGACGGCATTTCACCGTTCATCATAGCTACGAAATCAGATAAGATACCGAAAGCACAGGTGGCAAAGCAGGTATCTTTGATCCGGAAGACGCTCGGCTGTCCTTCAGATATGCAGATCATACCGTTTTCATCAGTTTCCAAGCAGGGAGTTGACGAGATATGGGAAAAGGTGGAAGGGGTGCTGGAAATCGGAAAGAATGATGAGCAGCCATTTTGTGGTACAAAATAACGGGAACACCGATCCGTTTGTTATCGGATATAAAAAACCGTCACCGGTTAAAGGGTGACGGAGTTTTTTATTTTGTCCTTTTCTTTTGATTCTTCTCAGCCAGATCATGTGATATGGCTTCTATGTGTCCTAACTGATCTCTGGTGAGATATTTCAAATAATCGTTTATTCGTATTATCTGATCCGGATTGGATGTGGATGTATCAAAAAATTCTACCGGAGTGATCTCCAGATACTCGCAGATATAAAAGAAACACATCATGGACGGAAATGCTTTGCCGGTTTCAATATTGTTGATATATGCCGGATTCTGGCCGATATCGAGACTCATCTCTCTGGCCGAAACTCCCTTGTTCATACGCAGCTGCGTCAGCCTGGCCGCAAACTGCTTTTCATACTGGTGATCTTCTAACATATATAAGTTGCTCCTTTCCTTATAGGCCGCCCAAATATGCCTATGTATTAGTAAACAACTGTTTATATGGTAGCAAAAACACAGTAAGTGATGTTAGATTAAAACATATATTTAATGAATTCAATTAGAAAAGCGGAAAGATTTGATAAAATTTCTGGAAACACAGACTTTTTGTATGCATCGGACAAAGGGAAAATGCAAAATCTGACTCGTTGTCTAATCCTTCAATATTGGGTAGGGGAAAATATATATCTGCCGAGTATCTAAACAATGGCTTGAGCGAGTATGTGTCCGCAATGATCACAATAGCAATGGGTGTCGTTCTGCTTTGCGGATGAACCTTTCAATAGACGCATTATATTGGTAGTAGCCATACTGCTGATAAAATAGTATGAGAGTATAATCGCGGTGTATGCCAGTTTTTGTTTCAAGATTCACCTCCGTGAGATAAACACTGCTTAGTTGATAGTTTAATTCACATCTTTATCACTTTTTATTAGGAAAACTTGATAGAGCTAAAAATGTTGCAATATGTGATATAATATGATATAAAAATAGATGCGTTAGAATGAAACGAAAGATGAGACATATGGATAGTACTGATAGTTCTTAATGAACGATATTTTCACTATCATCATTTGACGGGAGATGGAATGAACTATAATGACGGTATTTTGGGGTTTCATTCGGATGTTCTGGCAAGTTACAAGATAGTCGAGCGGATAGGCGAGGGCGGCACGGGAGTCGTATATTTGGCCTATTCAGCCAACCTTTTGAACCAGAAGATGGTGATAAAGGTCTCGAAGAACATCAGCAGGGATGACGGGAGACGCGAGGCGACCATATTGAAATCGCTGAAACACCCAAGCATCCCTATTATATATGAGTACCATGTGGAGAATGGAAGGGCGATCCTGGTGATGGAATATGTCGAGGGGCGCTCTTTGCAGGAGTATCTTGATAATAATTATGTGTTTGATAAGAAGGAAATCTATGATTTCGGGATGAAATTATGTGAATGCATTGATTACCTTCATTCCCAACCAGTGCCGATTATTCATGGCGACATAAAGCCGGACAACATAATTATAACTCCTGACGGAAACATAAGTGTTATAGATTTCAACATTTCCGGAATATCTGAAAACGGGTGGGCTTATACTTACGGGTTCACGAAAGGCTACAGTGCACCGGAACAGGAGAATGGCTTCTATGCCATACAAAAAGCAAGGAAGAAGCGGGAGGGTGGCATTGAAGCATCTAGTTTTAACGAAGCAACTACCGCAATTTTGGAGATAGACCCAGTAAGCGTCAGTAAGCCTGGGAAAGATGAAGCAATTGCTACTAAAACCGGATCTAGATATGGGACCAATACAGGTATAGAGAACAAGACGAAGAAAACGGGAAAAAACAAGAAAAACAAGCGTACCTGGAGTGGCTCGCCGATTGCGGCAGATCTTTCGGGAGTGTTGATAGACCGCTGCTGCGATGTATACAGCATTGGAGCAACCTTGTTTAGGCTCTATAGCGGTGAGAAGATAGATAAGTACAAAGGAGAGCATGGCGGAAAGATAGCGAGCTACGGGGTGCAGGAGGGTCTGTTGTTGGTAATAGACAAGGCTGTGAGAAAGAATCCCCGAAGCCGATATCGGTCGGCTGGGAAGATGCTGAAGGACATGCGCAAAATTAAGCCGAAAAGGAGATACCAACGATTCCTTGGCGGGGTGTTATCCGAGGGATTTCTGTTGACCTTACTTTTTCTCGTGGCGGCTACCGGAGGCGCGATATTGGCATATTACTACGGAGTTGTACCGTAAATATCTGCAACGCATGACATCATTTCTTAAATAAGTATAAAATTATGTTGCAATATTAGAAAGTATATGATAACGTATAGAATATATGGGAATATATAGGATATGATTATAAACAAAGTATGTTTGGAAAATGGGGACAGACAAGGATATATGGCTGGCTTAAATGGAGAAAAGAACATGAATATAGTACCAGAGAATTTGGAACAGGAGAGTAATGCATTTTCTCCTACTGTGGATATTCACGGGAAGAACTGTTTTGTTGTAGTTGAGAAAATTGAGCTATACGATGACGAAATCATTCAAGGAGATAAAAAAGTTGAATAAATGGTACAAAAATAACGAAAGAGGAAAAGTACTTGAGGTATTTGAGGAAGATAGTCTTGACTCCGTGCTTGACACTACGGCTATCGGTATAATCATGAGCAATAACATACCATATCTTATACCGCTCTCTTTTTCGCAGGTTGACGAGACACGGTACGTGAAGTTCGATATATCCTCAAGAATAGGATTTCGGGAGTTTATGTGCCGTGATACAACTTTCAAGACCGTGGCTAAGCTATTTATCAATATATGTGATAGTTTTGTTGATATGCACAAATACATGATTGATACAGGTTCGTTAGTTACTGATTTTGATATGATGTTCTTTGAGCCTGCAAATTCGCTTGTTAGTTTCATTGTCAATCCTGATGTAAGCAAACATCGGCCGCTTGATTATAGTAGTTTTTTTAAAAATATCCTTTTTGAACTACGCATAACGGATGCTGCAAATGTAGGAATTATCATAAACATGTTGAATAGTCCGAGCTTCAGTCTTGAAGAATTTTCTCAACAATTAAGAAGACAGAGCGGTTTGGAAACAGTGA
>JAILRI010000257.1 GCA_024698555.1 Lachnospiraceae bacterium | reverse complement strand
TCTGCTCATGGGTCTGTATCCAGGACCGCTTACGGGCGCGTTTACAAGTATTATCTCAAATATGGGATTGTAAGGTGACTTTTGATACGGAGGCTTAAACATGCCTACATTTTTGATAGCTTTCCCGGTGTTTTTTCCCATCTTCGCGGGCGCGCTTCTGATAGCGTTTCCCGGGATGAAGCGGCGAACCAGGAATATCTGTACTTTCACGGTTTCGATCATAAACCTGGTCGTAGTCATGCTGCTCATCATAAACGGCATGACCATGGATATGGAAATGATAAGGTTTACTTCGCAGCTGGTCTTTGCGTTCAGGATAGACGGTCTCGGGAAGTTCTTTGCCATTCTGGTCTCGGTACTTTGGCCGTTCAGTCTTCTGTATTCCTATGAATACATGGAGGATGACTCAAGGCAGGGAACCTTTTACACGTTTTTCATGATGACGCTCGGAGCGGTGCTGGGAATAGCTTTTGCCAGGGATTTTTTCTCGATGTATGTTTTCTATGAGATACTGTCTCTGGTCACTTTCCCTCTCGTCATGCATGAGATGAGTCCGGAAGCGGTGAAAGCAGGATGGCATTATCTGGTATATATGCTTGGGGGCGCAGCGTTCGCCTTTATCGGTATGGTGATCATACTGATCTACGGTGATACCCTGACCTTTACATACGGAGGCGTGCTGGGCCAGGCAGCGTCCGGAAACGAAAGCATGCTGGTATTTGTGTTCTTCATTACCTTTATGGGACTCGGAGTGAAGGCGGCTATCATGCCCTTCGGCAAATGGCTGATCGAGGCAGCGGTGGCGCCGATGCCCGTAACCGGACTGCTGCATGCGGTGGCGGTGGTAAAGGCAGGAGCCTTCGCCATTATCAGACTGATATACTACGTTTACGGTGCGGATTTTCTCAAAGGCAGCTGGGCACAGTATCTGTGTATGGCAGTATGCGCCTTTACGATACTTTACGGCTCGACTATGGCTGTTAAGGAGCTCCACTTAAAAAGGCGTCTTGCATATTCCACTATCAGTAATTTAAGTTATGTGGTATTCGGAGCGGTGCTCATGTCACCCGCGGGAATGACAGGGTCACTGACCCACCTGGTCATGCACGCGGTGGCCAAGATCGGACTGTTTTTCAGCATCGGAGCCCTCATGCATACCAATCATAAGGTTTACCAGTATGAGATCGACGGGATAGGAAAGAAGATGAAATGGACATTTGCCGCGTTTACGCTTTGTGGCATGTCTTTGATCGGGATCCCGCAGTTCGGCGGTTTTATCAGCAAATTCAGGCTGCTGGACGCGGTCATTGACGACGGCGGCATCCCGGCATATATCGGGGGCATGTGCCTTATCATATCGGCTCTGCTGACGGCTGTTTATCTGCTTACGACGGTACAAAAGGCATATTTCCCGGCAGACGGGCATCTATGCGACGGATATGACAAGGTACGGGATCCGGGCTGGAAGATGCTGGTGCCCATCTGGTTTTCGGTGATCATGTCAGTGGTGCTGGGACTGGCCTGGCAGCCTTTAGTGGACTTTATTAAGTGGGGGATTTTATGAAAGGGAACATTCTTCTCCTGATCGTGGTCTTCTGGCCGTTTATGGGAGCGTTTTTTACCTGGCTCATGTGCGGACGCAGTTTTACCGCTCCGGATGAGAACGATAATACGCGCAAATGCTATTATCCGTCCAGGCTGTATATGATGACGCTGGGCGTGGTGATATTTGAGGCTATGATCATAATTGCCGCGCTGCTGTACGGACCGGTGGTAAATACCGACGCGTTTGAGCTACACAGAATATGCGGGTTCGGACTGTATTTCAGATTTGACGGCTTCAGGGTGGTGTATGCCTGCGTTTCGACTCTGATGTGGTTTTCAAGTACGCTTGTTTCAGGGGAATATTTCGGTAAGGGTAAGGATCTGATGCGTTATCAGACACTGGGACTTATTACCTACGGAGCTACACTTGGCGTATTTTTGTCGGCGGATCTGTATACCACATTCATTTTCTTTGAGATCATGTCCATCGCCTCCTATGCATACGTGGCACATACGGAAAAGGCGGCTGCGTTAAGGGCTGCCGGGACTTACCTGGCTGTCGCCGTCATAGGCGGCCTGGTGATGCTCATGGGACTTATGATGTTATACCGTATCTGCGGTACATTACGGCTTGAGTATCTTAAGGAGGCAGCAGAAGAGATATTTAAAGCCGGTGTTCCCGGAAGCCTAAAGGAGCTGTATGTGGCCGGAGGGCTGATACTGTTCGGCTTCGGCGCGAAGGCAGGTATGTTCCCGCTGCATATATGGCTGCCCAAAGCACATCCGGTAGCTCCTGCGCCCGCTTCGGCGCTGCTTTCGGGAGTATTGACCAAGAGCGGCATATTCGGTGTGCTGGTGCTGTGTCTGGAGATCTTTGGCGAATCCTTTGGCTTTGGTTTTACAGTGGTGGTACTGGGACTGATCACCATGGTGACCGGCGCGCTGCTGGCCGTATTTTCAACAGATCTGAAGCGTACGCTCGCATGTTCGTCTGTTTCGCAGATAGGATTTATCCTTACCGGTATAGGACTGGTGCCGCTGCTGGCGGAGGAATCCACGCTGGCTCTTTCCGGGGCGCTTCTGTACATGGTCAACCATTCCCTGTTCAAGCTTGTCTTATTCCTGTGCGCCGCTGCTGTATATATGAAATGCCACAAGCTTGACCTCAACGAAATACAGGGCTTCGGACGTGACCTGCCTGTTTTAAAGATACTGTTTCTGATCGGAGCACTCGGAATTTCGGGAGTTCCGCTGCTTTCAGGTTATGTCGCGAAGACTTTGATCCATGAAGGAATGGTGGAATATATCCATATGAGCTCAGGAGGCATCCGTACCTTCTTTAAAGCGGCGGAATGGGTATATCTGATCAGCGGAGGCATGACCTTCGCCTATATGACAAAGTTGTTCTGGGCTGTATTTGTAGACAAGCCGAAAAAGGAGTACGGCCCTGTGGCTGAAAGAACTGCGGGGCGGGCGGCACACCTGGCTATCGTGCTTCCTGCCTTTCTGATCGTGTTCTTAGGTATAGGGGCAAAGCTGTACGTGGGAAAGGTTGTCATATTTATGGGACATTTCAATACTGCGGCGTTTGATCATGAACAGACTGAAATACTGCACGGACTGCACCTGTTTTCACTTGAGAACCTGAAGGGCAGCGCCATATCGATCGCTTTCGGTATAGTTATTTTTGTTCTCATCAGAAAGTTTTTGTGCAGGAAAGAAGCAGACGGCCATATGGTATATCTGGACAGATGGCCGAAGTTCCTGGATATAGAAGAGCTTATTTACAGGCCTTTACTGCTTAAGCTTTTTCCCTTCCTTTTCCGCAGCGTCGGCGTTTTTGTCGCCGAAAAGCTTCCGGCGCTTATTTACAAAAGGCTCATGGCTGCAGCGTCAGCCTGCGCGAAATGTGTTTCAGGTTTTGTACAGTCGCTTGTTGATCTTTCTGACAGGACGGTGTTTGCTCCGTTCAGAGTGAAAAAGGCGGATCGTTTCAAGGAAACCCGTACATTCCTGGCAGGTGAAGAGAAGAGATTTAAGGTCATTTCGGCAACTTTGTCTTACGGAATGCTGTTGATCTGCTTCGGACTGATATTTACACTAATATATCTTTTGTACTTGCTATTTTCTTAAATATATGATACCATTGATTAGAATGTCAGATTAGCCAGGTCGGTTTCCGTATACAAGATATTGATGATCATGCCGGAAATACATCTATATCCTGTATATGGAAATCATCCGGGTACATAGGGCATACTATCAAATTTTGAATTCGGGGGTTTTTACCGTGGCTGATACTTTGGACATCAAATACATAAACCCGTTCCTGCAGGCTACCATTACCATTCTTGAGATGCTGGGCATGGCCGGAGGAAAGGTTGGCAGACCCAGTGTGGCGTCCCTGGAGTTTTCGGAGGATACCTTCCTGATCCAGGTGGGTGTTACCGGAGCCATGCGGGGACAGGTATTCTTCAAGATGAGTGATGAGAGCGCCAAGAATATCGCCAGTACCATGATGATGGGCATGCCTGTGAACGAACTTGATGATATGGCATGTTCGGCGCTGGGAGAACTGGGCAACATGATCCTTGGCAATACTTCCACACTGTTTTCCACGATGGGTATCATTACCGATATCACGCCTCCTATTTCGATGCATGGCAAGAAGCTGAAGCTGACTTCTGATATTCCGGCTATTTCAATTCCGGTCAATATCGGAGAGCAGGAGTACATAAGGCTTTATATCTGTATCAAAGAGAACAAATAAAACAAAAAAATAAGGCTGCCGCATGAGATGACGGATCATCTGATGCGGCAGTTTACTTTTACATTCCGCCTTCGGAGTAGACCTTTACTTCGCCCGAGACATTGCGCAGCGAGACATTTGAGTAGGTCGTTCCGACGTTATAGTGGCCTCCGGAGAGATTGATGATAACATTTCTGTACAGAGATTTGTAAACTCTGATCTTTGAGAAGGAATAGGCAGCGAGTTTAAGCTTGAGCTGGTCATATTCCTCCTGTGCCTGCGCGTTCTGTTTCTGAAGCTCTTCTATAGAGAAATCCACCTGTTTTTTCATGGATTCGTATTCAGCTGTATTGGCGGGATTCTTGACGGCATTCAGCTTGGCACGCAGTTCATAGTGTTTTTCCAGCTTGTCCTTGAATTCACGCAGCTTGCGTTCCAAGGTGTTGAGCAGCTGGATGTTCTGGTCTGTGACTCCTATGTCAAGATAAGTTTTGGCTTCGGCCAGGTTGCCTATGATCGTGGCTTCCACATCACCCTGACAGGAGGTATGGCCTCCGACCAAGATACCATGCCTGCCGGTTACATACATGTTGCCCTCAACGATGCAGTCGCAGTTCATCATGGAAGAAGCGTGAAGGTCGCCGCCAACACGCAGCCTGGCCTGTTCAAAGAACTTGCCGTAGACATCACCCTTTGCTTCTACGAGACCGCGCCCGCCGCCCTGCATGCCTGATGAGAGAGTGATGTCGCCGACCGCGATGATATGAGCGCCTTCTACATTGCCCATGATGGTCAGATTGCCGGTAACCTTGATGGTAGAGCCGGAAATAACTGCGCCATGGACTATGACATCACCGTTGAATTCGACATCTCCGGTAGTTAAGTCTACATCGCTCCTGATCTCGAGGACATTGCTAACAGTAAGCTCTTTGGAATTCTTAAGTTCGACCTTGCCATCGCAGTTGGCGTAATATTCGGTTTTGTCTTCGTTGGTATAGAAGCCCTTGCCGGTAAGGGGAAGCTGTTCCTTGCCCCTGACATTCTGCAGCACCGCGCCTTTGACATTGTATCCGAAATGACCGGAGGTGGCGGGAGTATAGGTGGCAAGGAGCTGATCCTTCTGACACGGTTCGTACCCTTCGATGGAGCGGTAGTCAACGCTTCCGTCTTCGAGTATTTTGGGCTTGTTGTTATGTTCGATGTTGAAATGAAACGCGAATGAGCCGCTGACACCGTTCTCGGGAACTTTACCGGCAGCGACTACCTGATAAGTGTCATATTGCTGCTTTTCGATCATCTCTTCGATAAGCTTTGTATTGATCCCTGCCTTGACACCCGACATGGCCAGAGCCAGATCCACGTTCGGCCTCGTAAAGAGCTCGGGATGAGCCCTGCCGTCCGATCCGGGGGATGTGGAAAAACACAAACGTGCCTGCATGGAGTCTTCACTGATCTGAATCCGGATAAAATCCGTAACGGTAAGATCCATATACCCACCCCCTTTTTGGTATTCAAGTCAGAATTCATCACTTCTCCTCCTTCAATTTTATCAAAAACACCTATTATTTGCAACAAAATGTTGTACAAATCTTACATTTATGTTAGAATTATTATGGTTTTTTATGAACTTTGTAAACTGCGAAAGTTTACGGGTATTTATGATGAAAGGCGGTATTGGTTATGGATTACATGAAGGAGTATGAGAACTGGCTGAACGGAGCATGCTTTGACGAGGCCACCAAAAAGGAACTTGAGTCTATCCGGGGCGATGACAATGAGATAAAGGACAGATTTTATAAATCTCTTGAGTTCGGTACCGGCGGGCTTCGCGGCGTGATCGGTGCTGGAACCAACAGAATGAACATATATACGGTACGCAGGGCTTCCCAGGGACTGGCGAACTATATCATCAAAAACGGCGGCAAGGATAAGGGAGTGGCTATAGCCTTCGATTCACGCAATATGTCCATAGAGTTCAGCCGTGAGGCGGCTCTTACACTTAACGCGAACGGGATCAAAACCTACCGCTTCGATACCTTAAGACCTACCCCGGAGCTTTCCTTCGCTCTGCGCACGCTCGGATGCGTGGCCGGAATAGTGGTCACTGCCAGCCATAATCCGCCCGAGTACAACGGCTACAAGGTATACTGGGAGGACGGAGCTCAGGTTACTCCGCCTCACGATACCGGGATCATCAAAGAAGTAAATTCCATCGAGGACTTTGCCTCATGTAAGACCATGAGCCTCGAAGACGCAACCGCTGCCGGACTGTACCATGTGATCGGACAGGAGATTGACGACAAATACAATGCAGAACTTATGAAGCTGGTGCTTCGTCCAGATGTGATCAAAAAAGCAGCTGACGATATCACCATCGTTTATACTCCTCTGCATGGCACCGGCAATCTGCCTGTACGCAGGGTTCTGGACAGCTTAGGCTTCAAAAAGGTGTATGTGGTACCGGAGCAGGAGCTGCCCGACGGCAATTTCTCCACTGTGGGATATCCGAATCCGGAGGATCCGAATGTGTTTAAGCTGGCTCTGGAGCTGGCAAAGAAGGTTGACGCAGATATAGTTCTCGCTACCGACCCCGATGCCGACAGACTCGGAGTGTACGCGAAAGACTCTAAGACCGGCGAGTATATGGCGTTTACCGGCAATATGAGCGGAACACTCATGTGTGATTACGAGCTTTCGGCCAGAAAGGAACTCGGAAAGCTTCCGGCAAACGGAGCAGTGGTAAAGACCATAGTTACCTCCAACATGTGCGACGCGGTAGCCGCAAAATACGGCTGTACGCTGGTCGAGACACGGACCGGTTTCAAATATATCAGCGAACAGATCAAGCTCTTTGAGGAAGGGAAGAAAGATCATACCTATCTTTTCGGTTATGAGGAGTCTTACGGATGCCTGATCGGAACGCATGCAAGGGATAAGGACGCCATCGTGGCTGTCATGGGTCTGTGCGAGGCAGCTGCTTACAACAAGCTTCAGGGCAAGACACTCTGGGACAGGATGCTCGAGATGTACGCCGAATACGGATATTACCGCGAGGGCGCTGTTTCCGTGACTATGAAGGGTATCGACGGAGCCGAAAAGATAGCGGCTATCCTCGACAACCTGCGTAAGAATCCCATCTTGGAGCTGGCCGGTATCAAGGTGCTCGAAGCCCGTGACTATAAGCTTCACACTGTCGTAAACTGTGTTACCGGCGAGAAGTCTGCTACCGATCTGCCTGAGTCCAATGTGCTTTATTATGTGCTTGAGGACAATATGTGGTGCTGTGTAAGACCTTCGGGAACCGAGCCCAAGATCAAGTTCTATTACGGCATCAAGGGCAAGAGCATGGACGATGCCAATACTCTGTACGAAAAAGTTGGCGAAGCTATCAAAAAACTCGGATAAAACATTTATTTCAGAAATAAGGAGAATATTACCATGCAGTTTTTAAGGATTGAAGTATTACTTGATGTATCAAAGACCATTGCGACAGACCTGTTTACCCGCGCTACATACCCCTGGGAGGTCCTTCCCTTCATAGGCGAGTTTATCAAGAATCTGGGAAAGGAGCTTCCCGCAGAGGAATATGATTCCCCCTCGGAAAATGTCTGGATCCACAAGACCGCCAAGGTAGCGCCTTCAGCCAGCATCAACGGTCCCTGCATCATCTGTGAAAACGCTGAGATCAGGCAGTGCGCTTTTATCCGCGGTAATGCCATCGTAGGGCGTAAGTCGGTCCTGGGCAATTCCTGTGAGATGAAGAACGCAATACTGTTTGATGAGGTTCAGGTTCCCCATTTTAACTATGTGGGTGACGCGATCCTCGGTTACAAGTCCCACATGGGCGCCGGATCCATCACTTCAAATGTTCGTCAGGACAAGCAGAACATCGTGCTCCATGTAAACGGCGAGCATATAGAAACGGGACTGCGCAAATTCGGCGCAATTCTCGGCGATCATGTTGAGGTGGGCTGCAACGCGGTCATGAATCCCGGTTCCGTCATAGGACGCGACAGCAATATCTATCCCCTCAGCATGGTAAGGGGATTTGTTCCCGCCTGCTCGATCTATAAGAACGAGAACGAGATCGTGCTGAAGAGATAAATGGCTTAAGATAAGAGAATATTCAGTTTTTTTATGTGGTTTTGAGGTGTATGCATATGATCCTGCACAAAAACATTACCGAGCGTATCTTAGAGATCGCGACGGATCTGACCAAACCGACCACCTATGCGCTTCTGCTGCAGAAGGTTATCGGCGACGCCATGGATATTACAAATTGCGACGGCGGCACACTGTATATCATGCAGAACGGAGCCCTCGCGTTTATGATCATGATCACCCGCTCCAAGAACTTCTTAAGGGGCGGGGACGGCAGGCCCGTGGATCTGCCGCCGGTAGCGCTGGACAGCCAGTCGGTCTGCGCGTATGTTGCAAGGGAGCGTATCACGAAGAATATCGCCGATGTGTACAGCGATGGCGAATTCAACTGGGACGGTCCCAAGAAGTACGATGCTCTCAATGCTTATCATACGACATCCGAGCTCGTAGTTCCGCTGATCGATCATGAACAGAAGGTGATAGGTGTTCTGCAGCTGATCAACGCTCAGGATGCGCAGGGCGGTGTTGTCGCCTTTACACATCAGGAGCAGGGGATCATAGAGGCGATCAGCTCTTTGGCCGCGGTGTCTCTTTCCAACCATAACATGATCAATCAGATGCAGGAGCTGCTGGATTCCATCGCGCTTTCATTTACCGATGCCATTGAAACCAGAACACCGTTCAACGCCAATCATACACGGCATGTGGCAGAGTACTGCCGTGGTTTTACAGATTTCCTGAAAGCCCGTCATGAGGCAGGAAAGGAAGGCAGGGTGCTTACGGACAATGAGTGCGACCAGCTTTATATGGCGGCCTCCCTGCACGATATAGGCAAGCTTTCCGTTTCACGCGACCTGCTGAACAAGGCCGACAGGCTGGATAAGCGCCTATCAGCCATGGAATCCCGGTGGAAATATATCAGGACCGATCTTAAGGTCAAGCTGTACTCCGGCGCCATTACCCGGGAGGAGTACGATTCGATCCTCGCGAGTTTCAATGAATACATCGAGTTCATTTATTCGATCAATACTGCCGGGTTCCTCGATGACACGAAGCTGGCCAGGGTCGATGAGATAGCGGGCGTGACCTATGCCTCCTCAGACGGTGAGGTCATACGCTTTGTTACGGATGAGGAGGCGGAGGACTTAAGGATACGCAAGGGTACTCTGACCGCGGATGAACGCAAGCAGATAGAGATGCATGCGGTGTATACCTCAAAGATCCTTGAGAAGATCCAGTTCGGTGACAAATACGACAGAGTACGCTTCATAGCCGGCGCCCATCACGAATACCTGAACGGAACGGGTTATCCGGACGCACTGTCCGCGCAGGATCTGCCGGTAGAAGTCAGGATTCTGACCATTATGGATATATTTGATTCGCTGACCGCCGAAGACAGACCATATAAGAAAGCACAGGATATCCCGGGCGCTATGAGGATCCTGCGGGCTATGGTCGATGAGGGCAAGCTTGATAAGGAACTGGTGGAACTGACCGGTGAGTATTTTGAGCAGGCAGCGATACTGAAATAAGGTAACTGTTCAGGGATAGTCCCAAAAGGAGGGTAACGTGTCACAGACATCGGATAATACTAAAGAAAAACAGGTGAAGGCTCCCGCAAAGAAAGCCGCTCCCAAGCCGCGCAAGTTTACGCCGGCTGTGGGACTGATCGCTCTGGCGGCGGCAGTGCTGGTATTTGTTCTGACATTTTTCGGGAGTCTCAATACCCTCGATCTGTGGATGAGCGATATGCTGTACCAGAGACCGAAGGCGGAACAGCTTCCCATCACCATCATCGCTCTCGATGAGGAAAGCATCACCGAAATGGGACCTTTTTCGGAATGGAACAGGGGAGTATATGCGGATCTGATCAACAAGATCTGTACTGATGAGTATTCTCCTGCGGTTATCGCTTTCGATATCCTGTTTACCGGAGGAAAGGATCCCGAGACGGACCATGAGTTTGCCGAAGCCTGCAAAAGAGCAGGCAATGTTATCGCCGGATCATATCTTGAATTCGGTGAAGAGCTGGTGATCGGTCTGGACGACAAGACCAGCATCAATCATAATGATATCAAGTTCATTTCCGACACTTACCCTGAACTTAAAGAAGCGACCACTCAGGCATTTACCAATAATTACCTGTATCTGGACGGATACGCGCGTACCATGATGCCGTATTTTACCGTAAACGGTGAAAGAATGGAGTCACTGGCTCTTACCACATACCG
>JAILRI010000249.1 GCA_024698555.1 Lachnospiraceae bacterium | reverse complement strand
CAATAATACGTCTGAAGCTACTCATTCCTCAAGCTTGCTTTCGAACTTCATTCGTACATTTGTCATCAGTTAGGCCTTCCAGATGCCGGATCAATATGATAAAATCTCCTGTGAGGCGCTCCACGCCTCCCCTGGCGTGCTTCACTGATAGTCGCACGCATTATATAATGAGAGTCGGGGAGTGATCCCGGGCTTTCGTTATAATATGATTATGTAATATCATCAGGCAGGCAGTTAAACCAGTATTTTTCCATCCTGCGGAGAAATTCGTGCGTAATCGGGAATCCGCTGCTTTCCCCGATTACCGAATCGATACCGCAATATGGACAGATTGCCGTTCCCAACGTGTCACCCGGATCTCCCTGAATCCAGATCTTGATCTCCTTTGGCGAAAATATTTTCAGACAATAAAAACAGCCACATGTTTTATCCTTTTTCAGCATTTCCTTATGATTAGAACAATACTTATGCGCTGACACAAGTTCTGGTTCTAACGGTATAGTAGGCATAATACTCTCCGCGCTCCTTTCGAAGATGCATTTTAATATCCTATTAAGGTTTCTATTCTGTCATATTGTATTCATTGAACCCGGTCTTCCTGTATGTATTTTCCTTCTTCCGATAATGATACGCCCCATCCCTGTACTCCAACTGATCGGTCGTTGTCCGGTTGATCAGATCCACCGCCATATTATCCGGATAAAACATATGCCAGTAATACTGCTCCCCAAGGATCAGATAATTATTCGGATGCCCGTAGAAGTATCCGACCACCGAATAGGTCCGGATGGCCTGTACCAGCCTTTCAAACCTACGCCGATCCTCATCATCCAGCCACTTCTTCATCAGGTATTCATGCGGCGCTGTTTTAGCGTAGGTCGTGGCAAACTTCCAGCGATGGCTCTCGGCATACGCCTTCGCCTCCTCGGGTGTGAACGGGATAGCCGCATCCTCGCTCCTCCGTTCTGCCTCTATAGCATCCAGCCTGATCTTTGCCTCCGCTTCCGTTGCAAAGGAGATGGGCTTAAAATCCTCCGTAAGCGCTTTCCGCTTGCCCCTCTCCTCGTAAAACAGGGCCCACAGGCTTGCCCCATTTTCCTCATATGCTGAGATGTATACTTTTCCCATAAGCCCTGCTTTTCCCTCATACTGTCAGGCTTTGATCTTCATTTCCGATATCATAATAAATTTTCATCTGTCCTATAAGAATGCCGCCATTTCGAACGATTGTTTGTGATATCTGTTATATTCTGTTATGTATACTATCTTTCCCCATCGTAATGTGAATTTTTAAATTCCACCTATTCCATCCCAAAAGTGAGATAAGTGGAAATTAGTCTTGCACATAGGTGCTGGTATAGTTATTCTATATCATGGTTATCTGCCTGTCAGAAAGGATGATCATGAAAAAGAATACTCATAATCATAAACACTTAACTCTATCTGACAGAACATTCATTGAACAGGAACTTATCCGAGGGAGCACATTTAAAGCCATAGCCGATACCCTGGGTAAGGATCCTACTACTATTAGCAAGGAGGTAAAACTACACCGTATCATCATTGATGAAAAACCAGCGAAAAATAAATGCTATAAATGCACTAAGCAGAAACGTTGCGGAGAACGTCTCGTTTGTGGTAAAAGCTCATGTAAGTATTCCTGCCGTTTTTGCCGTCAGGTTGAACCGACAGAATATTGCAACAAATACGTTCCGTGGCAGTGTGATCAGCTTTATAACGCTCCCTATGTTTGTAATGCTTGCGATAAGATCAATGGCTGCCCACTCAAGAAGGCGCGATATACAGCTGTCAATGCTCAAAAGACATACGAAAGCACTCTTAGCTCATCGCGTGTAGGTATCAACATGACTCAGGAAGAGCTTCAACAGCTCAACGACTTGATCTCTCCACTGGTACTCAAAGGGCAGCCATTAAGTCATATATTCGCCGTACACTCAGACGAGATACCCGTATGCCGAAGAACCCTTTACAATTACTTTGATCAAAATGTATTCAAGGCAAGGAACATCGATCTTCCACGAAGAGTACGCT
>JAILRI010000240.1 GCA_024698555.1 Lachnospiraceae bacterium | reverse complement strand
CGCGTTGACAACCAGGGCAACGAGATCCGTCCCACTCAGGTTGAGGTCTTTGACTGGCAGAGCTGCAGGCTTGCCGATGACAGAGGCTATGAGTCGGATCCTTATCTTTTCTATTTTGAAGCGGGCAGCAATACCATCACTTTCGGAGGCGAGAACGAGCCTATGGCTATCAGAAAGATAGCACTCGTTCCCGTAGAAGAAAAGACTACATATGCACAGTATGTCGCATCCGTTTCGTCCAAACCCAATTCCGCAAACGGCTTTGAACTAAAGGTTCAGGGCGAGGACGCGAAGCTTCGTTCCGAATCATCATTATATGCCAAATACGACAGATCTTCACCTACAACCGAACCTAACAGCGTTACCTATACGGTACTTAATTATACCGGCGGTGATTCATGGGCCAAGAACGGTCAGTGGATCGAGTGGGAGATCGAAGTTCCCGAGGACGGTCTGTACAATATCATGATCAAGGGCAGACAGAACTACTCCAGAGGTAATGTTTCCAACAGGCGTATCTATGTAGACGGAGTTGTTCCTTTTGAAGAGCTTGAGGAGGTTTCCTTCCACTACAGTAATGACTGGCAGTGCAAGACATTGGGTGATGACGACGGCAATGCGTATGATTTCTATCTCACCAGGGGAAAGCATACTATCCGTGTTGAAGCGACCATGGGAGGTCTGGGATATATCCTGTCAGAGCTGGAGGATTCCACTTTCAGACTGAACCAGATCTACAGAAGACTGCTTGTTTACACCGGCGCCAACCCCGATGTTTATCGTGATTATCATATCGATAAGACATATCCCGAGATCATGGAAGCCATGGAGCTTGAATATAAGCGTCTCTACAAGGTAGTTGATGACATGGTTGAATATTCGGGACAGAAGGCAGAAAACATCGCGTCGGCCCAGACCGTTGCGATACAGCTGGAACGTTTCTGCAAGAAGCCTCAGAAGATCACTACAGAGTTTATTACCTTCAAGGATAACATCACCGCTATCGGTACCGCATGTCTTAACTTAAGCGAGTCCAAGATGGATGTCGATTATCTGGTGGTTTCCAGCAAGGATGTGAATGTTAAGCCTGATAAATCCAACTTCTTTATGAAGGCATGGCATGAGGTCAAATCCTTCGTAGCTTCTTTCTTTGTTGATTACAATTCGGTAGGTGATGTTTACGCC
Organism: Lachnospiraceae bacterium; assembly: GCA_024698555.1. GTDB lineage: Bacteria > Bacillota > Clostridia > Lachnospirales > Lachnospiraceae > RUG11977. The sequence goes on along the minus strand of JAILRI010000240.1, from coordinate 2,661 downwards.
GATTCCGACGATGATGTTGTTAAGGTATGGATCCTTACCGGACGTGATCAGGGAACCATCCTTAAGGCAATGATCGATGATACCTTTACACCCAATACCGGTATTCCGGTCAATGTAGAGATCGTTGCCGCCAACGCGCTGCTCAACGCGGTTATGGCAGGGCGCGGACCTAATATTGTCCTTTCAGTCGGTGCTGACCAGCCGGTTAACTACGCGCTCCGTGGCGCGGCTGAAGATATTACCCAGTTTGACGGATGGGAGGATGTCTTAAGCCACTATTCGCCCAGCTCTTATGAGCAGTATGGTCTGGACGGTCATATTTACGGAGTTCCTGAGACCCAGACCTTTAACGTAATGTTCTACCGCAAAGATGTTCTCGAAGAGCTTGAGCTTGAAGTTCCCCAGACCTGGCAGGAATTCATCGAGATGCTTCCTACCATACAGGGCAACAACCTCTCCGTAGGTATTCCTTCGGCGGGCGGTTCTTCTGCCACCACAGCAGGCGCGACAGCCGCGGGCGGAGATCTTTCCATGTATTTCACGCTGCTCTTCCAGAACGGCGGCGATATGTACAATAAGGCCGGTACCAAGACCACGGTCAACGATGAAGCCGGCATGAAGGCTTTTGATGATTACCTCAGATACTTCAATGATTACGGTTTCCCTGTAATATACGATTTCGTAACACGTTTCCGTTCCGGAGAGATGCCGATAGGCATAGCCGCTTATTCTACATATAATACTCTTATGGTTTCGGCGCCTGAGATCAGAGGACTTTGGGATTTCACACTGATCCCCGGTACCGAAAGAACAGACGCAAACGGAAACACTTATATTGACAGATCAGACTTCATTACCGGTTCGGCTACGATGATGATCGCATCGGACAATGAAAAGATCAAGCAAAAAGGTTGGGAGTTCATGAAGTGGTGGGCTCAGTCGGATACCCAGATACGTTTTGGACGCGAGATAGAAGCGCTGCTCGGTTCATCCGCCCGTTACGCTACCGCCAACAGGGACGCGTTCTCATCGCTTTCCTGGAGCTCCAGCGATATCAAGACTCTTAACGATCAGTGGGATTGGACGGTCGGCATCAGAGAAGTTCCCGGCGGTTACTTTACAGGGCGCCATATTACAAATGCCTGCCGTAAGGTTATCAACGATAAGGATGATACACGCGAGACCATAATCGATTATTCGATACTGATCGATGAGGAGATCGTGAAGAAACGTAAAGAGTTCGGTATGCCGATCGATATTGAATAAGTACCTGATTAAAGAACCGGAGAGTTGATATGAATACTTTTTTATCGAGTTATATCAAGCTTAAGAAGCGTGACATACAGGTGGCATGGAAGAAGGCAAAGATCGCCAAGATGTGTTATCTTTTCCTGCTTCCCTATGCGGTCATATTCGCGATGTTTTATGTATATCCCGTAGTAGCTTCCATTTTTTACAGCTTTACCTACTACAATATTCTGGAACCGCCCAGATTTATAGGTCTCCAGAACTACATCAGCCTTATCCTTGAGGATGACATTTTCCTGATAGGTATCAAGAATACCTTCATGATAGCTTTGGTCACCGGTCCTTTGGGATACATCATGAGCTTTTTGTTCGCGTGGCTGATCAACGAGCTGCCCCGCTGGATACGAAGCGTGGCGATCGTAGTATTTTATGCTCCTTCGATATCGGCGAACTGCTATCAGATATTCTCGATATTCTTCAAGGGCGATGCTTACGGATATGTCAATGCAGCACTCATTAATATGGGTATTATAGATACACCTATTCTTTGGTTCCAGAACCCCGCGTACATGCTTCCCATATGTATGGTGGTTATCCTCTGGATGAGTCTTGGTACCGGATTCCTTTCGTTCGTTGCAGGTCTGCAGAGTGTAGACCAGGCGCAGTTCGAGGCCGGTTATATGGACGGTGTGAAGAACCGCTGGCAGGAACTTTGGTACATCACTTTGCCCAATATGAAGCCTATGCTGGTGTTCGGTGCGGTTATGGCTATAACCCAGAGCTTCGGTGTTTGTGATGTGACCATGGCACTGTGCGGATATCCCAGTACCGATTATGCTGCAAGAACAATTGTTACTCACTTGTACGACTACGGTTTCTCCAGGTTTGAAATGGGTTACGCCTGTGCGATCGCAACCCTCCTGTTCCTGATCATGATCGTATGCAACAAGGCTATTCAGAGCCTGATCCGCAGGGTAGGTACCTGATGACCGATAACAGTAACCGAAACATATAATTGACAAAAACTCGTAGCTTTGGAGATTAAAATGAGCAAAGACAAGCAAAAGAAAAAGAAGCAGCAGGAAGAGCAGGAATATAAGAAGCCGCTTATACGCAGACGTAAACCAAACCGTTCCGTGGGCGGTGATGTGGCGCTGGGGATTTTCCTCGCGCTCATGGCACTCATCATGGCGTTCCCGATCATATTCGCGGTAGCCAATGCGTTAAAGCCACTCGATGAGCTGTTTAAGAATCCGCCCAGGATCCTGGCACTCAATCCTACGACGGACAATTTCTCCGACCTGTTTGTTACCATGAGTAAATCATGGGTTACTTTCACGAGATATCTGTTCAATACAGTATTCATTACCGCTGTAGGTACTGCCGGACACCTGATCATCGCATCCATGGGTG
>JAILRI010000131.1 GCA_024698555.1 Lachnospiraceae bacterium | reverse complement strand
AATGCATCCATGACCATTTTTGATTCACGCTCCTGCTTCTGTTTCCGAAGTCGGAGAAGGTGCGCAGACAGGGTTTCGATCTTTTCCTGTACCTTCGATAACTCTGCCTCGACCTTTGATATTTCCGTATCAATTGAAGTTATAGTTCTTGTCCGTGCCATATTTAATATACCTCCTCATCCGTGTCGTTTGTCTCATCCATAAGCGACTGGTTATTCTTTAGCAGAGCACTAATCTCGTTGGCTATAGAACTTATGCTGTCAGCATTCATGCCAAAAGAACTCAGTATGATCTTCTGACGTTTGGATACTGCATGGTCGAGCTTGTACTGTCCGTTGTTCCTGCGTATCATCTCGATCTTTTCAAGCTCGCGGACGGCCGCCGGTACAGTCATATAGTTCGGTTTGTTCTCTAACCTGAGCATTGTCTCCTTAAGGAGGTTATATATTCGGTTCCGCACGATAAGTGCTATGAATTCAATAAAAATCTTCGCCGATACTGCTTCATTGCTGCATGCGCGCATGCTGTTTGAGCCAATAAACGATCTGTCGGCACTGAACAGTTTCTCTGATATATCACGTCCCTTGTAATGTATAAGTGCTTGTGAGGCAGTCATCTCATCGGATGTGATAATGCAGAAATAACCGCACAGTTTGAGCTCGCGCTCAATTACTTCCACGTTCTCCTTGTATGATATCAGGCGTCCCTGCTTGTCATACGCGAGCTTGAAGTAGTGATCATAGGTTTTACCAAGAGATACGACTTCGCCCATGTGTTTGTCCATGTGCAGCTTAAACCTGTCGATCTGCGTTTCAAGCTGTTCACGTTCAGCCGCCTGTTTGGACGGGTTGAAATATATGTGGAAATACCTGTCTTGTGTATCATCCTCGTAGAGCCTGGCTTTGACAGTTTTTCCATACACCCTGTAGGCACGGATTGAGTAGGAACGGTCAGTCTCAAAAGTATTCCGGTTATCTTCCACGAGGGAAGAAACCAGTTCTTTCTGTCCTTTTACCATGATTATGAAGGAATACTTTCCCTGTTCCATGTATCGGATGTTGTCCTTGCTGAAATAGCCCCTGTCAAGGATGAAACCGACATTTTTATATCCGTACTCACGAACCTTGTCAACCATATGGACGAACTGTGAAATATCCGTTATGGAGCCGGGATAATCCTCATAGAACAGCGGCACACGGTTGGTCTTGTCATAGGCTATCGCAAGATTAAAAACAGGCAGCCCGACATCATTCTTGGCCTTGCCGTACTCGACCAGATCAACATCACCTGCCTGGCAGTTTTTGTTAGTCGAGTCGTATGAAATGTAAATCCGCTGTTTATGGTCGCGCTTTCTGTTCCAGTCATCAAGGAAGCCTATCACCTGATCTTTAGTAAACGAGTTCAGGAACCGGCTAACCTTTGAATCGCTGTATATCCGCATATTTTCAGAAAAGAGCGGATGACAGAAAGCAAAATCAGGGTAATACTGACCGGCGTTCTCCTCATTAACGATCATGAAAGACGCAAGATCCAGTAGCAGTCCGCAGTTTTCCTTGAACCATTTGGACAGCATTTCCGGGAGTTTATACTCATTAAGTACGGATCGTATTATCGCGTAAGATCCGATGCGTAAAGCGCAGCTGCGGTATGCCTCCGGAAGTTCTTCAGGGACGGGGATGTCAGGGAAATACTCCTGAAATCTTTCGTTCGGTTGCATGACCGTGCTTTCGACTGATTCAGCCTTACCGATTATAGTTCTCTGCGGTACGGCATATTGTTTGTCTTTATTGTATACCTGCCCGTATTGAAAAAGAATGTATACTGCATCGCCCTTTTTCTTGCGGATGATCTTGCCTTGGGCGGCTGGTATTGAAACTGTAAAATCGTAATACACTGGGCACCTCCTTTAGTGTAACCGTTACACTAAAAGTATACCATGTATTCGATTGTTTTGCAAGAGGAAAATGCCTATTTTCTCGTATTTTTTATGGCTTTTAGTCAGTTCTAAAAAGTTAGTGTAACTCCGATAGGAAGGTCACAATAATCGCACATTCTTTCGATTGAAAAGCTGATATTCTTCCGATTTGGGCGTTTATCGTGTGAGATTATAGATCAACCAAATAAAGATGACTTTGTTCGGAAATATATTCGGAAGGATGTCAATTTGTGTTTGATATCCTTCCGAATATATTTCCGAACAAAATCATCTTTATTTGGTTGATCTATAATCTCACACGATAAACGCCCAAATCGGAAGAATATCAGCTTTTCAATCGAAAGAATGTGCGGTTATACAAGAGCCTTCATCTGCTTCAGAAGCATCTCTCTTACAGTATCATCCTTTATTCCCTGTAATATACACAGTGCTTCCTTTTCAAACGGATCCTTTTCTTCTTCAAAGCCAAGCAGATAATC
>JAILRI010000089.1 GCA_024698555.1 Lachnospiraceae bacterium | reverse complement strand
TCTCACTGGACTTATCAACAGGAAGCTTTTGAATCTGGCTCTTCGGATGAGCAATAATTCAAATCTTAAGGCAGATAGTGAAGAATTGAAACTGAAAGTGCTTGCAGGCCTGCTTAAAAATTTTGAGATCGAAATATCGGGCACTTACGGGTATGAAAACGCGCAGGTTACGACCGGAGGCCTCTCCCTCGACGATATAGACCATGATACCATGGAAGCAAAGTTTTGTTCCGGGTTGTATGTAGTGGGCGAAACGCTTGACGTGGACGGTATCTGCGGCGGTTATAATCTGCAGTGGGCGTGGACTACCGGCGCTGTAGCCGGAGGATCGGCAGCTCTTGGTACATTTGATAAGAAAAGAATTTTGGGAGAATAAAAGGCATGCTTCGGATAAACGGCCTGAAGAGTAAACTTTCGTATACTGATGCGGATCTGCGCGCATCTGTAATTAAAGCTCTGCACATCAAGGATACGGAGCTTTTTTCATTTGCACTTGTAAAGCGTTCCATAGACGCAAGAGACAAGGATGACATTCATTATGTACTGAGTATCAATGCACAGGTTAAGGATGAAGCTCGTGTTTTGGCTGATAAGAGGGTAAAAAACGTCAGCAGGGCAGAAGAAGTAAAATATAGGGATCCTGTGGATAAACTTTCGGCAGAAGTGCTTTCGGATGTTTCGAAAACTGCGGATGATTCAATGCTTTCCGGATCGGGAAGCCTTGGAACCCCGTATGGAAGACCTGTGATAGTGGGATTTGGTCCGGCTGGGATGATATGCGCGTATAAGCTGGCTGAGGCAGGGCTTAAACCTATTGTGATAGAGCGCGGGTTGGATGTGGACAGCAGGAAACGCAGGGTGGAAGAGTTCTGGGGCGGCGCCTCTCTTGATGCAAATACGAATGTGCAGTTTGGAGAAGGCGGAGCGGGCACATTTTCCGACGGCAAGCTTTCGACCATGATACATGACAAGGCAGGCAGGATAGTGGAGTTTTTCCGCATACTGGTGGAAAACGGCGCCGATGAGAGCATAATGTATAACGCCAAGCCGCATGTGGGGACAGACAGGCTGGCGGTGATAGTGAAGAATATCAGAAACAGGATAACTGAGCTTGGCGGAGAGGTCAGGTTCGCCAGCAGATTGAAGGACATAGCTTTCGACAGTGACGGCAGGGTCTGCGGGGTGGTGGTTGAAAAGATTGATCATGGCACCGGAACATTTCAGGCAGGCAGTAATAAGGGCGAAATAAAGAACAGATACGATTTTGAATTTGAAAAGGAAAACTCTTCGGAATATACGATCGAAACCGGAACTCTGGTGCTGGCAATTGGACACAGCGCAAGGGATACCTTTGAAATGCTCCATGGAAAAGGATTTGTGATGGAACAGAAACCTTTTGCAGTGGGTGTCAGGGTACAGCATCCCCAGGATCTGATCGGAAGATCGCAGTATGGGAAACTTTACAGGCAGTTGCCTCCGGCAGATTACAAGCTGACATACCACAGTGAAAGGCTTGACCGGGGAGTTTATTCCTTCTGCATGTGTCCGGGCGGCTTTGTGGTCAATGCTTCTTCTGAGCCGGGTAAGCTTGCGGTAAACGGGATGAGCAATTCTGACAGGGGTGAAGCTACGGCGAACAGCGCTATAGTAGTCAACGTGGACGGAAGGGATTTCGCGGGCGATGAATGGAACGCCGGTATAGAATTCCAAAGAAGGATGGAAGAAAGAGCGTTTAATGAATGCGGCGGGAAAATCCCGGCTCAGAGGTACGGGGAGTTTATAGAACCCGGAAATGTTTCGGACATTGCATCGGGGTGGCTGCCGAACACAAAAGGAGCGTGGGGATACGGCAATATACACAATATCCTGCCGGCAGAGATCTGTGAAGCGATCAAAGAGGCATTTCCTGATTTCGGGCATAAGATCAGAGGGTTTGATGATAAAGATACCCTGCTGATGGGCGTTGAATCAAGAACTTCTTCGCCTGTCAGGATATTACGTAACGAGGCCGGTCTCGAGGCTGCCGGCATGAGAGGAGTTTATCCCAGCGGGGAGGGAGCCGGATACGCCGGAGGCATCACCAGCGCAGCCGTAGACGGGATAAAAGTTTATGAGGCAATAGTTTCAGCTGCAATAAAGTCCTGATTTTTCATTTGGAAAAATCATGTTTTCTTCTTGAAGAACCCCCATTTTTGTAATATAATCATATGATGCAAAGGTCAAATGTACAAAATTTCATGCTCGCATGAAAATTTTGTACATATTGGCAAATATTGGGAGGCTTTTAAGGTAAGTAACGTATATGTTCGATCTGAATTTGGATAATATAGATACCGGTCTGCAAGCGCCTGAGAGCGAGCCGCATCGGCAGTATCATTACATGGCGAAATGCAGGAAACTGGTTGCCAAGCTGGCTGCCGTGAAAGGCAGAAAATTAAAATACCATGTGGAGACCTTCGGCTGTCAGATGAATTTCAAGGATTCCGAGAAGCTGGAGGGGGTGCTGGAGGCGATAGGCTTTGAAGCCGAGGAGAGTGAAAAAGCCGATATAGTGATATATAATACCTGCACAGTCAGGGAAAACGCGAATACCAAGGTATATGGACGTATCGGGTACCTGGGCAAGCTCAAAAAACAAAATCCCGATATGCTGATCGCACTGTGCGGATGTATGATGCAGGAAGCGGTGGCAGTGGAAAAGATAAAGAACAGCTACCGTTTTGTAGACCTGATCTTTGGCACGCACAATATCTATAAGCTGGCGGAGCTGTTGTGGAAGGTTTACGGGAACAGGCTCAGTGATAATAGGGCTGAGCACAGGCACCGAATGGTCATCGATATATGGAAGGATACCGACCGGATCGTGGAGGAACTGCCCTCAGTACTGAAGTATAAATTCAAAGCCGGCGTCAATATTATGTTCGGCTGCAATAATTTCTGCACCTACTGCATCGTTCCCTATGTCAGGGGACGGGAGCGAAGCCGTAAATACGCGGATATCCTGAAAGAAATCCGGGATATGGTCTCAAACGGGATCGTAGAGGTCATGCTGCTTGGACAGAATGTAAACTCCTACGGTAAGGGGCTGGAGGATCCCATAAGTTTTGCTGAGCTGCTAAAGCAGGCAGATTCGATCGATGGCATCAAAAGAATACGTTTTATGACTTCGCATCCGAAGGACTTATCGGATGAACTGATCGATGTAATGGCCCATTCACGACACATATGCAGGCATATACATCTTCCGGTCCAATCCGGAAGCGATCGTATCCTTAAAGCCATGAACAGGCATTATACCGCTGCCGATTATATGAAGCTGATCGGGAAGCTGCGCGACGCCATGCCGGATATCGCGATCACTACAGATATCATAGTCGGATTTCCGACGGAGACCGAAGAGGATTTTTCAGATACATTAAAGCTTTGCGAAGAGGTCGGGTTTGACAGCGCTTTTACATTTATATACTCAAAGCGTACAGGGACTCCGGCTGCGGCGATGGAGGAGCAGGTGCCGGATGATGTCGTAAAGGAACGATTTGACAGGCTGCTGGAAGTGATACAGAGATCCTCGGAAAAAAGGGCCTCATCTCTTGCGGGGAAAACGGTTGAAGTCCTTGTGGAGGAGCTTGACAGGGAGCCAAACGACGGGCATTCATGTATGCTTACCGGAAGACTTGAAAACAATCTGCTGGTACATTTTAAAGGCTGTCCCGATATGATAGGGAAGCTGTTAAATGTTAAGCTTGACGAGTGCAGGGGATTTTACTTTCTGGGCAGCATCGAAGAATAAACCGGGCTGATACCCGAATAAAAAATTAATTGGAGGAAAGAACTTATGCGGATGTATGATATTATCGATAAGAAACGTACCAAAAACAAACTTACGAAGGAAGAGATACATTTTCTGGTAGACGGCTTTACCAAAGGTGAGATTCCGGATTATCAGATGTCCGCTTTCCTGATGGCTGTATGCCTAAACGGTATGGATAAGGAGGAAACTGTCGAGATGACGCTGGCCATGGCGCACAGCGGTGATATGCTCGATCTTTCTCCGATCAGGGGCGTCAAGGTGGATAAGCACAGTACCGGAGGAGTCGGTGACAAGACTACTCTGGTAATAGGCGCCATGGTTGCTGCTTTGGGCATACCTGTTGCGAAGATGTCCGGCAGGGGGCTTGGACATACCGGCGGCACCATAGACAAACTGGAGAGTATTCCGGGCTTTAATACCTCCATTTCCACCGAAAAATTTTTTGATGACGTTAACCGGCTGAAATTTGCTGTTGCGGGCCAGACCGCCGACTTAGCTCCCGCGGATAAGAAGATATATGCACTGCGTGATGTTACTGCTACCGTGAGTTCGCTTCCTCTTATCGCTTCCAGTATCATGAGCAAAAAACTGGCCAGCGGCGCGGATGTGATCGTGCTGGATGTAAAGACCGGATCGGGCGCATTTATGAAGACCATAAAGGATTCCTTCGCGCTGGCTTCGGCTATGGTAGAGATAGGAAACGGCGCAGGCCGCAAGACCTACGGTGTTGTTACGGATATGAACCAACCCCTGGGACGTGCCGTGGGCAATACGCTTGAAGTTATAGAGGCCATAAACGCGCTTAAGGGCGATGCTCCCGAGGATCTGATGGAAGACGCGCTGGTGCTCGGACAGTACATGGTATATGGTACAGGCCATGCCAAAACTCCCGAAGAAGCAAGAGAAATGCTGGAAAAGACCATTGAAGACGGCAGCGCTTTAAAGAAATTTGCCGAGATGGTCGAGGCTCAGGGCGGTGATCCTTCATATATCTACGATACCGACAAATTTGAAAAGGCGGCGTATGTTGAGGAGATCTTAAGTCCCAAAGAAGGCTTTGTGCGTTCGATAAAGACCGATGATGTCGGTATCGCGTCGCTGATACTCGGCGGAGGCAGGGAAAAGAAAGAGGATGTGATCGATCATGCTGTAGGTCTGATCATTGAAAAAAAGATCGGCGATCCTGTTAAAAAGGGTGAGCCCTTGGCGGTCATTCATGCCAATGACCGGGATAAGCTGGAAGCCGCAAAGGAAAGGCTTATTTTGGCGTACGAGATCGGAGAGAAGCCTGATAAACTGCCCATGCATGTATACGGTGTGGTCAGTGACGGCAAGATACTGTTTGAGGATCAGTGGGTGCGTGAACAGGCCGCGACAGGCAATGAGATCCGGTTTGAGGGATAATTATCTTAGTTAATGGTTTTTGGGGGATATTTAAAATATGAGGACATTTACGGTAGACGCAGAGGGAAACGGTGATTTTAAAACGTTGAACGAGGCGGCTGAAGCGTTAAAGGGCGGGAGTGAAAAAACTCTTCTGATGATCCGTCCCGGAGAGTATTTTGAAAGCGTTGTGTTTGAATGCTCCAACCTCACCATAGAGGGTGATACACAGGAGGTTGTCTATATCAGTGACAGTAATTACGCCAGGATGAAGGATCCTGACGGTAATGAATGGGGAACCTTTAAGACCGCCGTGCTCAGGACTGACGGCGATAATATCATCATCAGAAATCTTACGATAGAGAATAAGGCCGGCTTTGGTTTCAAGATCGGTCAGGCAGTGGCTCTTTACAGTGACGGCAATGGGTTCCTTTGCGAAAACTGCAAGATCATTGCCCGTCAGGACACGTTGTTTACGGCTCCGCTTCCCGAAACAAACAAACACGGTAAAAATGAGGGCTTCGGACCAAAGGGCGATCTTCCGCGTACTCCTACGAGACAGTATTTTAAAGACTGCTATATCGAGGGTGATATAGATTTTATCTTCGGCGGAGCTTCGGTGCTTTTTGAAAACTGCACGATATTTTCACATGATTCGGTGGCTGAACACAGAATGAAGGAAATGATCGACAGTGTGGATAATGACTGGGATGGCAACAAATCAAACGCGCTGCGGGGATACGTATGCGCGCCCAGTACCGATGAGAAGCTTGAATTCGGCTATCTGTTTCTTTATTGCCATTTTATGTCAAACTGTCCGGCAGGTACTGTTTATCTGGCCAGACCCTGGAGACCTTACGGAAAAGCGTATTTTATAAACTGTGTGATGGATCAGCACATAAAAAAGGAACTCTTCAGTGACTGGGATAACGCCGCCAACAGGAAGACCTGCAGCTTTGTGGTAGCAGGGTGCAGACGTGCTGACGGAAGCCGTATTGATTCCGGCGGCGAAAACAGCTTCGGTAAATTTATCGACGAGAACGAAGCGGCTGTATACATTCGCAGATTCAGGGAATTTATAGCCGACAGCAGCTCTGATCTTTTGTGAAAAATATATCAAAATTTGCTTGCATAATTGAATTTTTTGTGATACTATAATTTTGTTCCAAAAAACAGTGTATTGATACGTTGGTTTTTGTATGAAATCACCAATCGGTATTCTGTTTTGGATTGGAGGTTTCAATGGCTACAGTTAAGCCGTTTAAGTGTGTAAGACCGGATCCGGAGCTTGCACACAGGGTTGCGGCACTTCCCTATGATGTGTACAGCAGGGCGGAGGCCAGGGAGAAGTGCAAGGAGGACGAACTTTCATTTTTACGTATTGACAGGCCGGAATCCCAGTTTCCTGAGGATTTCGACATGTATTCGAAGCCTGTTTATGAGAAAGCTTTGGAGATGCTTGAAGCTCAGATCGGTTCCGGAGTTTATTTTGAGGATACCGACCGGTGCTACTACATTTACGAACTGATCATGAATGGCCGTCATCAGACCGGAATTGTTGCATGCGCATCTATTGACGATTATCTGAACGGTGTTATCAAAAAGCACGAGAATACGCGAGAAGAGAAAGAACAGGACAGAATAAGACACGTTGACACCTTAAGCGCACAGACGGGTCCGATATTCCTGGCATATCGTTCAAATAGAGTAATCAGTAACATTACGGATCGAATCAAAGAAGAAGAAAAGCCAGTATATTCATTCACGGCTGATGACGGCATTTCTCATAATGTCTGGAAGATATCGGGCAAGGAGGATATTGCCTGTATCGAAGAGCAGTTCGGTTCCACTGACAGTATCTATATTGCGGATGGACACCACAGGGCTGCTTCGGCAGTTAAGGTTGGTCTGAAGAGAAGAGAAGAACACCCCGGATTTGACGGGAGTGAGGAATTCAACTTCTTCCTTTCTGTTCTGTTCCCGGAAGATCAGCTGATGATCATGCCTTATAACAGAGTAGTTAAAGATCTTAACGGTCTTGATGACAATACTTTTTTGGAGAAGATTGGGGCAAGCTTTGATGTGAGCGAGCAGGATGCGCCTGTAAGCCCTGCGTCCAAGTACAATTATGGGATGTATCTCGGGGGCAGGTGGTACTTGCTGAAAGCAAAGGACAAGCTTACAGGCTCAGCAGATCCTGTTGAGAGTCTGGATGTTTCTGTACTGCAGAAATATCTTCTTGAACCCGTACTGGGGATCAAAGATCCCCGTACCGATAAGAGGATCGATTTTATCGGCGGGATCAGAGGATTATCAGAGCTTGAACGAAGGGTACAGACAGATATGAAGGTTGCGTTTTCCATGTACCCTACAAGCATTCAGGAGCTGTTTGAGGTTTCGGATGCCGGCATGCTCATGCCGCCGAAATCTACATGGTTTGAACCGAAGCTCCGCAGTGGTCTGTTCATTCATCGTTTTTAGATAATCTTTACTTTCCTTTTTCCTTGGAGAAAGCGGTACAGTAGTCAAATATTGTACCGCTTTCTCCTTGTTTTTTAAGTGATGATATGCTAATATGTAGTGTAGGAGATAAGTATCCTTACCCCCCTTCCGGATTGCCGGAGGGCTTGGCGGTTCATGATGAGAGGCGGGGGTATGAATAATTACTTCAAAAAATCTGATATATTAAAAAACTATATACGGAGGGTTGATATATGGCAAAGAAGAGTTTAGAGGAAAACGTTAAGAAAAACACGAAAAAAGGCTTTAAGAAGAAAATAGCCAAATTAACAGCCTTTGTTCTGGCTGTAACAGCGGCTGCTGCAGCTATAGCCAAACTGATAGATATCATCCTGGAAAAAAAGCGCCAGGTCAAAAATGTTGACAGTGATATTAAAGAATATTCAGGAATATTTGCCAGCCAGAATGTTACGCTCAGGGAATTCGGAGTGGCAGGTATCATTTCAAAGGCCAACTTCAGCGCGATCAATCTTGACTTAAGTGAAGCTACATTTAAGCAGGACGCGTTTATTACCCTGACGGCCAATATGAGCGCCATCAACATAACGATCCCCAAGGGATACACTGTAAGCTTTGACGGTCTGTTAAATAAGTGCGCGGTCAGAAATGAATTTGAACAGGAGGAAAAAAAGGAGCCTGTTATCTACATCGCCGCTAAGGCCAATTGCTGTGCTATCAGGATCAATAAGGGCTGACTAAAGGGGTTATAAATTGAGCAGAGGGATAAATGCTATATTTGAAAGCTTAAGCGAAGGCAGCGATCTGCGTGCCTCGCTGCTGGAACTGAAAAAAATCCTGAAAGAAGATGACGGCTCTAAAGCTGACGAGAGCCGGATAAGCATTTTAAAGAAGCTGCTGGAGGATAAGGATCCAAAAGTACGCCAGAATGCCGCGTTCTGCCTGGGAGAGTTTAAAGCTCAGGACTGCCTGCAGGTACTGTTTGAATCGTATAAGAAAGACAGTATTAAGTATAATAAGGCTGTATATATCGAGGCCCTGTCAAAGCTTGATCTGAGTCCGGTCGCCGGCGAACTCGCAGGCATTGCCGAAAACATCAGGAACAGTGAGATCGCTGCCGAAGACCGTAAACATGTGATAGGTGAGATGCGTGCCTTAAATGTGGCTTTGAGACCATATTTTCATACAGTGCATGAATTTACTGGATTTGATCTGGTAAATGAAGCGGTTCTGCTTACCAACAGGAATTTTAAGGATATTACATGCAAAGAACTGGGAACTATACCGCATAAGGAATTCAGCGCGGGTGTTATGATAAAGACCCGGCATCTTGAGAAAGTCCTCGATATCAGAACTTATTCGGAGCTGCTTTTTGTACCGGCTTCTCAGATGGAACTTACCGCCGATCCCTATGAAGCGGCTCGTGTCATCTGTGAGCATGGTATTGTGGAGTATCTTCGTGAAAGACACAGCAACGGGGATGCTCCGTTCTATTTTAGAGTGGAGTATAAGACTAAAACAAAGGATTCCGGGAATAAGTCTGATTTTGAAAAGAGCCTGGCCGGGGCGCTGGAACTGGAGTCCAAATGGGCCCTTATCAACTCGGTGGATGATTATGAGACAGAATTCAGGATCATTGAAGGCAGTGACGGGAAATTAAAGCTTCTTATCGGCATGCGGACTCTTCCGGATAAAAGATTCCTGTATCGAAAGGAAACCATTTCCACCGGTATCAAGCCATATCTGGCAGCTTTACTGATCAGGCTATCAGCAGATCAGATCAGGGATAATGCATGTGTTATGGATCTTATGTGCGGAAGCGGCATCCTGCTGATCGAAAGAAATGCCTTCAAACCGGCGAGGCTCCTTTATGGGGTGGATATCTACGGACCGGCTGTCAAGGCGGCACATGCGAATATAAAAGCGGCCGGTCTTGAAAAAAAGACCGAGCTTATTACACGGGATATAAGTGATTTCAAGCATGAGCATAAGGTGGATGAGATTTACGCCGATACTCCCATGGTTACGTCATCATGGCCTGAAGAGAAGCTTCAAAAGCTTTTTGAGACTTTCTTCAGGAAGGCCGATGAGCTGTTGGATATAGACGGTTATGTTTTTGTGTATACGCACAATAAAGATCTGTTTAAAACAACTGCGGCAAAACGCGGATTCTGTTTGATAAGATCCTTCGAGATATCAAAAGTAGAGAAGAGCTGGTACTTCGTATTTAACAGGAGCAAGATGTAACATGAAAAAAGCGAAGATAGCACTGATCATTTCACTGGTTGCGCTTATCGCGCTGGTTGTGGTCTATATCATTTCCATACAGGAGGAGAAACCTGTATATGTCTCACAGCGTGAGCAATACCAGCAGCAATTGATCAATAACGGGAACTCTGATTAAAGCACAGGTACAAAAGGGGGTGCTTTTTTGCGAATAGTTTTATATGCTGCCATCATTATTTTACTGCTGATCATTACGGCCATATTGCTTATAAGTAACAAATTTGCCGATATGATCATGCATCCCGACGCGCATGATGAGGAATTCCTTTTGAAGGAGGCCTATGATTACGGCAGGTTTACTCCCGAATTTATCGAGGGCATCCGGAAGGAGGATTTTTGTGTAAGATCCCGGTACGGTTATGATCTGCACGGGTTTATCATGAATAATGATATATCAGTTAAACCTGAAAACAGCCGTAAAGTCGCGGTACTTTGTCACGGCTATACCTCGGGCAAGATCGTGATGACCGGGTATGCGGCTTTACTTAATGATCTGGGATTTACATGTATACTGTATGATCACCGCGGTCACGGTGATAATTCCAGAGGTGTGGTGACGACTATGGGCTTTCTGGAAAGGGAGGATCTTAAAACTATTCTGGACTATGCCTATGAGAGATTCGGCAGTGATGCAAGGGTCATCACTTACGGAGAATCCATGGGAAGCGCTACGGTCTTAAGCCATCTGGAAATTGACGACCGGCCGGTGCTCACTATTGCGGACTGCGGCTATTCGGATCTTACCGAGCTTTGCAGATATCTGGTAAAGGATGTTTATCATCTGCCTGTATTTCCGATAGTGCCGCTTGCGGCGTTGAAGATAAAGCTCGTCGGTAAATTTGATATAAAAGATGTTTCTCCGAAGCTTGGCGTCATCAAAGCCGCGAGTCCAATACTTTTTATACACGGCGATAAAGACACTTTTGTTCCCACATATATGTCAAAGGATATGGTTAAACTGGGAAAGGGCGTCCGCGAGATATATCTTTGCCCGGGAGCCGAACACGCCCAGAGCGCTGCGCTTCATCCTGATGAATACCGAAAGAAAGTATCTGAGTTTATTGAGAAAAATTACACATGATCAGTGTTTTACTGATGAAAAAGAAAATGCCCGGCAGATATAGAGCATCTCCGTATGGGAGGAATGGTCATATCTGCCGGGCGTATTATTTACAAAAACGTACTATAATATGATGTCAGCGGCATATGGCAGTCATAAATATTGTATTATTTGACCTCGGGAATAACTACCAGAGCGTCACGGAGCTTGAACATGGCAATGGCCGATGTAAAGTAGAACAGCATTCCCAGACCGTTGTTTGCCAGTGAAAACAGGCTGCCGGAATCCCCAAGACTGATGAGATCGATGATGAACATGATCATCAGATATACGGAAGCTATGATATGGATAACCGCTGCGTATATCGAAACACGGTTTTTGGGGCATTTACCCTCCGAACCGGCACGCTTTAAAGTGGTCAGCGTCTTTACCAGACCGGCATAGTAAAGCAGCATGAGTACGAACACGATGATAAAGAGTATCATTATGAATACCAATACTCCTGCCATGGCTCCGGAAGCCACTCCGTAAAATCCGTAGCTGCCGAAGGAGCTGGTTTCCTGCTTGGCTCCGGCGGCCAGAATGATCACGGCGATGGAAATACAGATACTGCCAAGAATAGCTATCGAGGAGCAGACGATCCTGAAAACTGCCTGGGTTTTGGCCATGGTGATACCGGCAGTGGGCGTGGGCTTCTTATTGCCGTAGGAGATCATGATGATGAGACCGACAGCAGATATGATCATAGGAATAAGTAAGATCACAGATGTAACGACGGCACTTGATTTATACTGATCCATGGAACCGAGCAGATCGTAAGGATTGATACCAAGCTGATCGAACAGTTCCCCATACTGGTCTAATACTTTGAGATAATTGTTGCCTGTATACGTATAGAAAACGTTGGCTATGGAAGCTATGGCAAAAAGAAGATAGCTGACCGCGGCGATAACGAACCACGGTGACGCTAAAGCTTTGGATGCCTGTTCCACATTCCTGTCAAGCATAGCGACGATATTGTTGACCGGAGGCTGCTGGTAAGGAGTCTGTGCAGAGTACCCAAAAGTCTGCTGATATGCCGGAGGCTGGGGGGCTGCAGGCGCATCACCCATGCCAAAAGGCACAGCAGGCATTACCGGCGAAGCAGCCGGTGTTTCAGCTGGAATATCTGCCTGAGTCTGCACGGTTTCGGGAGCAGACTCGGAGGGACCCGCTTCGGAAACAAATCCGGTATTCCCTGTGGTACCGGGACTTTCCTGAACAGAAGGTTCAGGAGCAACATCGATCAATGGTTTGCCGCACTCGGTACAGAAACGCGCGGAATCATCAAATACCTGCATACCGCAGGAACTGCATTTCTTCATATGATCCTCCATACATCAAAAAATATAGTTTTGATCGGTAACTACCAAAAACCACTTTGATTATATGATATTATTGTCAATAATTCAATACTTAAGTTTATCATTGACACACATGAAAAAACAATATATACTATACTGGTATGTGTTTGACCACTAGATATAGTGTTTAGTTTTCCGATAATTTATAGAAGAATTCTGATCCGCTTAATATGTGAGGATTTGTGAATGCCTGTATTGTATATTTTATGCGCGGCTGTACTGCTGCTCGTGATCTGGTGCCATATTGAGACCAGATTACTGAAAACAGTTGTTTACAGTTTTTCTTCGCCAAAGGTACCTGAGGACATGGAAGGAAAAAGGATAGTGCTTCTGTCCGATCTGCATTGCACCATGTTTGGCAAAGGAAATAAAAGACTGCTGAAACACATCGCTGACGCAAAGCCTGATATGATCATGATCGCAGGGGACATGATAAACGGAGATTCCAAACAGTACGGATATGCGTTGGAACTGCTTAAAAAACTGTCCGGAATGGGAACAAAGGTGTATTATTCCTTCGGAAATCATGAATGCAGGCTGGATAAAGCGTTTTGGGGCGAAGGTGAATTTGACAGATATGTGAGGACATGTGAGCCTTACTGCAATATACTGAACAATGATCATACCGCTGTTGGTGAAAAAACCTGTGTTTACGGGCTGATGCTCGATCTCATCCAGTTCGGAATGAGCCTTAAGGAACCGCTTACGCGCCCGATCAATGATTACTTAGGAGCCCCTGATCCCGATAAGTTCAATATCATGATCGCTCACGATCCCGGATATATCAGGGATTATCTGAAGTGGGGGGCTGACCTAGTTCTGTCAGGGCATCTTCACGGCGGCATCATAAGTCTTCCGCTGCTGGGAGGGCTGATCTCGCCCAGATTTACATTTTTTCCGAAACCGGACAAAGGTTTGTATATTTTCGACAAAAGCAGGGCTCATGTCATTTCCGCAGGCATCGGATGGCATGCTATCCCGTTCAGGTTCCTGAACAGACCCGAAGTGGTGGTAACTGAACTGCACAAAGCGAAAGATACTTAAAAAAGGGCAGTGCGAATGATCACACTGATATATTACGCCCGGTATGGAGGATGAACATGAGCTTACAGATTAAATTACGCGTATTTGAGGGACCTCTCGATCTGCTGCTTCACCTGATCGAAAAAAATAAGGTGAATATCTACGATATCCCTATCGTTCAGATCACGGACCAGTATATGGAGTATATCGACGCGTTCAAGACCAGGGATATGGATGTGATGAGCGACTTTCTGGTGATGGCCGCTACTTTGCTGCGCATCAAGTCTCAGATGCTCCTGCCCGCTCAGGAAGTAGATGAAGAGGGCGAGCCGGTAGATCCTCGAACCGAACTGGTGGAAAAGCTGCTTGAATACAAGATGTACAAGTATTTTTCGTATGAACTTAAAGACAGGCAGCTGGACGCGGCTCATATGCTGTTTAAGGAAAGTACGGTTCCCGATGAAGTTGCCAGCTATAAGCCGGAGGTAAATGTCGAGGAGATACTGAATGACGTTTCACTGGGCAAGCTTCAGTCGATATTCAATGATATAGTAAAGCGTAAATTTGACCGCATTGATCCCATAAGGAGCAAGTTCGGCAAGATAGAGAAGGAAGACGCGAACCTGTATCAGATAATACTGGATCTGCAGACATACGGGCTGGAACAAAGACATTTTTCCTTCAGGAAATATATGGAGAGATCCCATTCGCGTATGGAAATGATCATCAGCTTCCTTGCCATACTGGAGCTCATCAAAATGGGAAGGATAAAGATAAAACAGAACAGGCTTTTTGATGACATAATCATAGATTATCTTGCAGACGATATCACCCCTGTGGAAGAGATCATGCAGGCCTGAAAAGTGTCACATTTTATTTTGAATATGGAGAAACCCCGGTATGAAAGATATAGAAAACCTGGATCAGGAAATGAAACATTTACTGGCCAGGGTCGAAGCAATATTGTTTACAATGGGTGAAGCGGTTGAGATCAGCCGCATAGCAGAAGCTATCGGACACGACGAGGATACTGTCCGCAAGGTGGTGAGGAACCTTTGCGACAGGTATGAGGATGATTCCTTCGGCATGCAGATCATCGAACTCGACGGATCATTTCAGATGTGTACCAAGCCCGGGATGTATGAGACTATCATAAAGATCGCTTCGGTACCGAAAAAATATGTTCTGACCGATGTATTGCTCGAAACCCTTTCCATAATCGCGTATAAACAGCCGATAACCAAAGCCGAGATCGAGGACATAAGAGGAGTGAATTCGGATCATTCGGTTAACAAACTTCTTGAATACAATCTTATCTGTGAAGTGGGGCGCAAGAATACTCCCGGACGTCCCTGCATGTTCGGGACCAGTGAGGAATTTTTGCGCAACTTCGGTCTTTCTTCGCTTGACGATCTTCCGCAGGCCGATCAGGAAATACTCGATGAATTCAAGACGGAAGCCGAAGATGAGATGCAGTTGAAGCTGGATATATAAAATTAAAAAATTTCTTGACACTGATAAAAATATAAACTACAATTTAATAGTTGTAGTTTTTTACAATTAAATATATTTGGAGGTGCTCCTACGATATGTATTATGCGATTTGTGCTATCGCAGGCTTGCTCATAGGTGGTATCGTTTGCTGGTTTGTTTCTGCCGGGATAGCATCCAAAAAGGCTCTGGAAAAGAAAGAGCAGGAGGATGCAACTACTGTAGGTACAGCGCAGAACAGGGCAAAAGAGATCATCGAAGACGCGGAAAAGCAGGCGGAAGCAAAAAAACGCGAAGCTTCGGTGGAGATCAAGGAAGAATCGATTCGCGCCAAAAAGGAACTTGACCGCGAAACGAAGGCTCGCAACAACGAGCTGGCCCAATATGAACAGAGAGTGTTCAAAAAGGAAGAAACCCTTGACCGGAAGATCGAATCCTTCGAGAAAAAAGAGCAGAAGATCGCAGCCAAGGAGCTTGAACTTGACAGATTAAAGACCGAACTGGCTTCGGCAAGAGAAGAACAGGTTCAGGAACTTGAAAAGATCTCGGGACTGACCTCCGAACAAGCTAAGGAATACCTTATTAAAACTGTTGAAGATGAAGTAAAGCACGAAACAGCTGTAATGATCAAGAACATGGAGACGAAGGCAAAGGAGGAGGCCGATAAAAAGGCCAAAGAGATCGTTGTCAGCGCCATCCAGAAAACCGCAGCGGATCATGTCGCAGAGGTAGCTATCACAGTTGTACAGCTTCCCAGCGATGAGATGAAGGGGCGTATTATAGGTCGTGAAGGACGTAATATCCGTACTTTGGAAACATTGACGGGCGTAGACCTGATCATAGACGATACACCCGAGGCTGTAGTCCTTTCAGGCTTTGATCCCGTAAGACGCGAGGTAGCCAGAATAGCTCTTGAACGTCTGATAGTGGACGGACGTATACATCCGGCCAGGATCGAAGAAATGGTTGAAAAAGCCCAGAAAGAAGTTGATCAGTCAATACGTGACGCAGGTGAGGCGGCATGCCTTGAGACCGGCGTACACAATGTTCATCCCGAGCTCATCAAACTGCTCGGCAGAATGAAATTCAGATTCAGCTACGGTCAAAATGCTCTTAAGCATTCCGTTGAGGTCTCGCTTTTGGCAGGACAGCTTGCAGGCGAGCTCGGACTTGATGTGCGCATTGCGAAGAGGGCAGGTTTGCTTCATGATATCGGAAAGGCTATCGATCAGGACATGGAAGGAACTCATGTGCAGATCGGAGTCGATCTTTGTAAGAAGTACAAAGAATCAGCAGTTGTTCTTAATGCTGTAGAGGCACATCACGGCGATGTTGAGCCTCAGAGTCTTATCGCGTGCATAGTTCAGGCGGCAGACGCTATTTCGGCCGCACGTCCGGGCGCGAGAAGAGAAACTCTTGAAACTTATACTACGAGACTTAAGCAGTTAGAGGAAATTTCCGGCAGCTTTAAAGGGGTCGACAAGACTTTTGCTATCCAGGCGGGTAGAGAAGTCCGCGTTATGGTCGTTCCCGAGCAGATCACGGATGACGAGATGGTACTTCTCGCCAGGGATATCTCAAAGAAGATCGAAACAGAGCTTGAATATCCCGGCATGATAAAGGTAAATGTGATCCGTGAATCGAGAGTGACCGATTACGCAAAGTAATATCAAAACATTACAAAGCAAAGCCGTGCGTTTTTAAATGTACGGCTTTATTTTTTATTGACTTTGAAAGAGCAACCTCGTATAATATTACAGACTTTTGTGATTTTTAGAAACCGTATAAAAGAACAGTAACAGGATTTTGGAGGAATTTGTATGTCTACAGGTTTGTCAATCAGAGCAAAGCATGTTCGCCCTTCGTCTACCCTTGCTATCACCGATAAGGCGAAAAGGATGAAAGCAGACGGTCTTGATGTGGTCAGTTTCGGAGCCGGCGAGCCGGATTTTCCGACACCTGCCAATATCTGTGAAGCGGGTAAGAAAGCGATCGATGACGGTTTTACCAAATATACCGCGGCAAGCGGCACTGTGGAGCTGAAAAAAGCTGTCTGCGATAAATTCAAAAGATTCAACGGTCTTGATTATGAGCCGAAGCAGATCGTGATCAGCAATGGTGGTAAACATTCCCTGACCAATATTTTTACCGCTATCATCAATCCCGGTGAGGAAGTGGTCATACCTGCGCCTTTCTGGCTCAGCTATCCGGAAATGGTGAGACTGGCAGGAGGTGTTCCCGTTATAGTAAAATGCGACAGGGAGAATAATTATAAGATCACTCCGGAACAGCTTAAAAATGCCTGCAATGACCGTACAAAAGCCTTTGTACTCAATAATCCCAACAATCCTACCGGTATGGTATACACTAAGGCCGAGCTGTCAGAACTGGCCAAGATTATAGTGGAAGAGGATATTTACTGCGTTTCCGACGAAATGTATGAGAATATAGTTTATGGCGATGAAAGGCCTGTAAGTATTGCTTCATTCAATAAGGAAATATATGACAGGACCATCACCTGTTCGGGTCTGGCCAAAGCCTATTCCATGACCGGATGGCGTATCGGATATACAGGTTCCGCTCCCGAGATAGCCAAAGCGATGGGAGCGATACAGAGCCACCAGACCTCCAATCCCAATTCCATCGCGCAAAAAGCCGCTCTGGAGGCATTGAACGGACCTCAGGACGCGGTAGAGACCATGAGACAGGAATTTGAAAAGCGCAACGAATATATGTATGAACGCATTTCAAAAATGCCTCATATCAGTATGGTAAAGCCTATGGGCGCGTTCTATGCTTTTGTTGACGTAAGCGATACTTTTGAACTTGATTACAGAGGATTGCGTGTTCATAATGTATTTGAGTTCGCCAGGATCCTGCTGGACGATTATTACTGTGCTGTTGTGCCCTGTACTGATTTTGGCTTTGACACCCACATCAGGCTCAGCTACGCGACCAGTATGGAGAATATCAAGAAGGGCCTGGACAGGATCGAAGAGTTCTTAAAAGGTCTGGATGACGTAGATTACGTTTGATCATATCATGATTATATCAAAGGAGCAGTTTCAATGAAAAAATATACAGCCAATGAACTGAGAAATGCCTGGAAAAAATTCTACACCGACCGCGGACATGTGGACTGCGGTGCCGTATCTTTGGTGTCTGACGGTTCCACCGGCGTTCTCTTTAATGTGGCCGGCATGCAGCCGCTTATGCCTTATCTGCTGGGGAAGAAGCATCCTTTGGGAACGAGGCTCTGTAATGTACAGGGCTGTATCCGTACGATAGATATAGATTCCGTAGGAGACAAGTCTCACGGAACATTCTTTGAAATGATGGGAAGCTGGAGCCTCGGAGATTATTTTAAAGAGGATCGCTGCAAATGGAGCTATGAGCTTCTGACTGAGGTGTTCGGATTTGACAGGGATCATCTTGCGGCAACGGTATTTGCCGGCGATGAAAACGCGCCCCGTGATGAGGAGGGCGCCCAGTGCAGGATCAAGTCAGGCTTCAAGCCGGAAAATATATATTATCTTCCCAAGGAAGACAACTGGTGGGGCCTGGAGTTCGGACCCTGCGGTCCCGATTCCGAGATGTTCTATGTCGCGGATGTGCCCCCCTGCGGCCCTGACTGCAAGCCCGGCTGCCATTGCGGCAAGTACACCGAGATAGGCAATGACGTGTTCATGCAGTATGAGAAACACCAGGACGGCACGCTTACCCCGCTCGAAAAGAAAAATGTGGATACGGGATGGGGACTTGAAAGAAACTTAGCTTTCCTGAACGGTACCGATGATGTATATAAGACCGATGTCCACGCGCCTGTTATCACGTATATCGAAGAAAGCTCCGGCAAGAAATATGAGGAAGATGAAAAGCTGACAAAGTCCATGAGGATCCTTGCCGATCATACTCGTACGGCCGTAATGCTGATCGGAGATGAAGCGAAGCTTGTCCCGGGTAATACCGGAGCCGGCTATGTCCTTCGCCGTCTTATCCGCCGCGGTGTACGCCATGCAAGAAATCTCGGTCTTGACAAGAATAATATCCTCAATATCGCAGCTACATATATAGACAGGGTATACTCCGAAGCATATCCGAATCTGGTTAAAAACCGCGAATTCGTCTTAAAAGAGCTTTCAAAGGAAATTGAACGTTTTGAGAGCACTCTTGAAAACGGAATGAAGGAATTCAGGAAGATACTTGACCGGAGCAGGGAAGCCGGATTAAAAAATATCGAAGGCAAGGATGCTTTCTATCTGTATGATACCTTCGGTTTCCCGCTTGAGCTTACCGTGGAAATGGCCAGGGAAGAAGGTTTGAGTGTTGACGAGGAAGGCTTTAAGGCCGCTATGGAACAGCAGAAGCAGACCGCGCGTGCCGGAAGCGCCTTTGCCCAGAAAGACACATCCAGTGTTTTTGACGACCTTGATGCTTCCATAGTAAGTGAATTTATAGGATATTATAAACTGTCTGCTGAACAGGAGATAATCGCTCTGGCTGATGAAAATGCCCTTACCGGCAGTGTGGGTGAAGGCGTAAGAGCAACGCTGATAACGGCCCAAACTCCGTTTTACGCGACTATGGGCGGTCAGAAGGGCGATACGGGTATTATTAAGACTTCTACCGGCGTATTTAATGTAGAGGAGACCATAAAGCTCGCCGGAGGACGCATCGGTCATACCGGCGTGGTTGAATCCGGAACCATTGAGAAAGGCCAGAAGGCAGAGCTTAAAGTTAATGCCGAAAAAAGAGCAAGCACCTGCCGTAATCATTCGGCAACACATCTTCTTCAGGCAGCGCTGCGTGAGGTTGTCGGCAGTGACGCTCACCAGCAGGGTTCCTATCAGGATACCGAAAGAACCAGGTTTGACTTCTCCTACGGAAAGGCTCTGACCAAAGAAGAGATCGAGCGTGTGGAAGATATCGTCAACGAAAAGATCGCCGAGAATCTCCCCGTGATCACAGATGTTATGGGCATAGAAGAAGCCAAAAAGACCGGCGCCATGGCTCTGTTCGGTGAGAAATACGGCGATACTGTACGTGTGGTCAAAATGGGTGATTTTTCAAAGGAACTTTGCGGAGGAACCCATGTAATAAACACCGGCGCCATCGGAGCGTTCAAGATCCTTTCGGAGTCGGGCATCGCGGCAGGGATCAGACGTATTGAAGGTATTACAGGCAAGGCAGTAACAGAATATTATAAAAATATCGAGAAAGAGCTTATCGAAGCCGCAAAGCTGCTCAAGACCGATCCCGCCAATCTGCTGAACAGAGCAGGCCAGGTCATGAGTGAGATAAAGAGTCTTTCTTCTGAAAACGAAAAGCTCAAGAGCCAGCTTGCAAACGCAAAGGCCGGGGATGCTGCTCAGACAGAGGTAAAGGGCGTCAAGGTATTTACGATGCGCGTTGATGATGTCGAGATGAACGAGCTTCGTAATATCGGAGATGATCTGAAGACTAAGGCCGGTGAGGGTGTCATATTTATCGCTTCGGCCTGCAGCGGCAGAGTCAATCTTCTGGCCATGGCTACTGACGGCGCTGTAGCCATGGGAGCTCATGCCGGCAATCTGATCAAAGAACTGGCACCCATCGTAAACGGCGGCGGCGGCGGAAGACCCAATATGGCTCAGGCAGGAGGCAAAGACCCGTCAAAGATCGACGAACTCATGTCAGGTGTGGCGTCTGTTGTGGAAAAACAGCTAAAGTAGAGCATTGTTCGAATCAGTAGTATTATTTTTACGGAGTTGAAATGCCGAAAGAAAGGTTAGATGTCCTGCTGGTGAATCGCAGGCTTGCGGATTCCAGGGAAAAAGCAAAGGCGATCATCATGGCCGGAAACGTTTTTGTGGGAGGTCAGAGAGAAGATAAGGCCGGTTCAATGTTCCCGGATGATGCCGAGATCGAGCTTAAAGGCGTTCCGATGAAATATGTCAGCCGTGGCGGATTGAAGCTTGAAAAAATGGTTGATAAGCACGGTCTTAAGTTTGATGGGGCTGTCTGCATGGATGTGGGTTCATCTACGGGCGGCTTTACCGATTGTATGCTGCAGAACGGAGCAGTCAGGGTTTATGCTGTGGATTCCGGAACCAATCAGCTGGCATGGAAGCTCAGAAGTGATGAACGCGTGATCTCGATGGAAAAGACCAATATCCGGTATGTTACTCCGGATATGATCGGTGAACCGGTGGATTTTGTATCCATAGATGTATCCTTTATTTCTCTAACTAAGGTATTTGAACCTGTTAAAGAACTGATGAAACCCGATTCACGGATGGTCGCGCTGATAAAGCCGCAGTTTGAAGCGGGTCGCGAACAGGTCGGTAAAAAAGGTGTCGTAAGAGACGCGAAAGTCCATATGGAGGTAATAGACCGGGTGCTTACATATGCCTGCGGTATAGGATTTCATCTGCTGGATCTCGATTATTCGCCTATTAAAGGTCCCGAAGGCAACATAGAGTACCTTGCTTATTTATCTTTGTCCGGAGAGGACGAAAGCGTGAACATAAAGGATCTGATACCTGCAGTTGTTACGGAGGCGCATGAAACCTTATGAACAGATTTTTGATCGTCACCAATAAACTTAAAGATCCGGACAACCAGGTGACCGACGCGCTGGCACAATATCTGCAAAGTAAAGGCTTAACGGCAGGCACGGACATAAATGATACTTACGACTGCTGCCTGGCGCTCGGCGGAGACGGAACCATCATCAATACCGTAAGAAGACTTAAAACCCGTGATATTCCTGTTCTGGGTATCAATCTGGGACATCTGGGCTTTATGTCATCTATCGAAAGGTCTGAAATAAATCAGGCGATTGACAAGCTTATAAACGGTGATTATTATATAGAGGAACGCATGATGATCACCGCCCGTCATATCAGACAGGGAACGGTCACTGAGAACGAGTGGCTTGCGCTTAACGATGTCGTAATCAACAGGATGGGATTTTCACGAATTGTTTGCGTCAGGGCGTATGTTAATGACGCTCTGGTAAACACTTATCTGGGAGACGGGATTATTATCGCCACCCCTACCGGTTCTACCGGATATAATCTGTCCGCGGGTGGTCCGATAGTCACACCTGAGGCCGAACTGATGGTGGTAACGCCTATATGCCCGCACAGCCTGAATCTGAGGAGCGTGGTTGTTTCAGCAAACGATACCGTACGCGTATTTGTTGATACCAGCAGGGATTCATCTCCGGAAAAGGCAGTTATGACCATAGACGGGCAGGAACCCGTAGAACTCGAAAACGGGGACGGAGTGGAGGTATGCCGCTCCGCGAAAAAAGCAAAGCTGATAAGGTTTAACGAAAGAGGCTTTTTCAAAGTACTTCACATGAAGCTGTCTGTATAGTTATAGTGAATATCGTAAAAAATGTATGGAGGAACAGTATGTCAGGTCATTCTAAATTTGCAAACATCAAACACAAAAAGGAAAAGAACGATTCGGCAAAGGGCAAGATATTTACCCGCCTCGGACGTGAGATCGCTGTCGCGGTAAAGGAAGGCGGTCCCGATGTCAATAATAACAGCAAATTAAAGGATATCGTGGCCAAAGCAAAGTCAAACAACATGCCCAACGACACCATAGAGCGCAGTATTAAGAAGGCTGCCGGAGATGTTAATTCCGTAAACTATGAGGCTGTTACTTACGAAGGCTACGGCCCCGGAGGAACTGCGATCATCGTCGAGGCTCTTACAGATAACAAAAACAGGACAGCGGCCAATATCCGCAACGCTTTTACCAAAGGCAACGGCAATGTAGGAACTCAGGGCTGTGTTTCGTTCATGTTTGATAAAAAAGGCCAGATCATCATTGACAAGGAAGAATGTGAACTTGAAGCCGATGATGTGATGATGACAGCGCTGGACGCGGGAGCCGAGGACTTTTCGGATGAAGAGGATTCATATGAGGTAATTACCGCTCCGGATGATTTTTCCATTGTCAGGCAGGCTCTTGAAGATGCCGGGATCCCTATGCTTGAAGCCGATGTTACCATGATCCCCCAGACATGGGTAGAGCTTACCGATGAAAATGATATCAAGATGATCAACAGGACCCTTGATCTGCTTGATGATGACGATGACGTTCAGAATGTTTATCATAACTGGGATGAATGATCAAACTTAAAGGTCATTCCGGCCGCAACAAAGTATCATTACTTTCGCTGCGCCGGGATGACTTTTTTTGTTGACTATTTTTGTATAATTATCTTGCGGTAAAGACCAGCTTATGTTAGAATTCTAATTGCGGAGTGGGATCGGAGATTAATATGCTTTCAAATGTTCACGTTAAAAATTTTGCCCTGATAGATGAGGCAGATATTGTGCTTGACAATAATCTGAATATCCTGACGGGCGAGACGGGTGCGGGTAAGTCCATTCTTCTCGGAGCTGTAAATCTGGCTTTGGGTTCGAGGACAAACAAGGATGTCATCCGTCAGAATGCCGATTATTGCCTGTCGGAGCTGACTTTTACCCATCTGAATGAAGCGGTGCTTTCTGTCGCTTCTCAAATGGGGATAGACTGCGACGATGATGAGATAGTCGTCAGCCGCAAGCTTTTGAGCAGCGGAAAAAGTGTGATCCGTATCAATTCCGAAACAGTCACGGCTTCGGCTGCACGCAGGGTCACGTCTGAGCTGATAGATATTTACGGACAGCATGAGCATATAAGCCTGCTCGATGAATCAAAGCATCTGGAGATCATAGACCGTTTTCTGGGAAGTGACGTAGAAAAGATAAAAAAAGAACTCAGGTCAAAGTATGATATATATTCCGGACTGAAAGCAGAACTGGACTCGCTTGAAAATGATCCGGCCAGAAGAGCCAGAGAGATCGACAGGCTTAATTCGGAAATCGAAGAGATAGAATCCGCCAAACTTATTCCCGGTGAAGAAGAACGGCTCAAAGAAGAGCGCCGTGTACTCATGAACAGCGGACAGATCAGGGAAGCTCTCAGCCTGACATGTACTCTGATCGAGGAGGATGACGGCTGCAGCGATCGTATTTCGGCAGCTATAAAGGCTCTGGGGCATGTATGCGAATATACCGAGGAGCTGTCCGGTTTTCTCGATGATATCTCAGATATCGATCAAAGACTTACGGATGTCAACAGAAGCATGAAATCATATCTTGACGGGATAACGGATTCCGAAGAGGAACTTGAAAATATAAGTAACAGGCTGGATCTGATATACCGTCTGAAAAATAAATACGGCAATACATATGAACAGATAGAAAACTACCTGGAACAGATAAAAGAAGAGCTTGTTAAGAACGAAGATTATGAAAGGTACGCCGCAGGGCTTACACTTAAGACTGAAGAAGCCGAAGAAGAAGTTGAAAAATTAAGCAAAGAGCTTTCCGGACTTCGTCAAAAGGCTTCCCGCAGTCTGCAAAAGGATATCGAACAGGCTCTCAGCGATCTGGGCTTTAACCAGACGAGATTTGAGATAAGTATTACCGCGCGTTCCGGCCTACACGCAGATGGTATCGATAACGCGGCGTTTATGATATCGCTTAATCCGGGCGAAGAGCTTAAAGCACTTTCAAAGATCGCTTCCGGAGGCGAGATGAGCCGTATCATGCTGGCCATCATTTCAGTATTCGCAAACAGGGAAACCATTGATACATTTATTTTTGATGAAATAGATTCAGGTATAAGCGGTATCGCGGCTTCAAAGGTAGCCGACAAGCTTGCCGGCATATCTAAGGACAGACAGGTTATCTGCATAACGCACCTGCCTCAGATAGCAGCGATGGCGGACACTCACTTTAAGGTAGAGAAGAATGTTGATGAGGACGTGACCTTAGTCCATATACATAAGCTTTCGGAGGACGGGATCAATGACGAGTTGTCTCGGATCATGGGCGGCGACGAATCTGCAGGAAGCATCAAAAAAGCCGCAAAGGACATTAAAACCTCATCAGATACACGTAAGAAAAAACTACGAAAGAATTAATACAGATTTATTGAAAGGATTTTGACCAGATGAAGAATATTCTGTTTATAGCATCGGAATGTGTTCCTTTTATCAAAACCGGCGGTCTGGCAGATGTTATCGGTTCTTTGCCCAAGTATCTGAACAAAGAAGAATTTGACGTCAGGATCATTATCCCGAAGTATGCATGTATCAGTGAAGAGTACAAATCCAAAATGCAGTATCTTACTCATTTTTACATGCAGCTGGCATGGAGGAACCAGTATGTCGGCATCATGGAAATGGAATATGACGGCATAAAGTGCTACTTTATTGACAATGAGTACTATTTCCAGGGCTGGGGTCCCTACGGCAATATATACGAGGATGTTGAAAAATTCGCGTTTTTCTGCAGAGCTGCGCTTTCAGCGCTGCCCAATATTGGCTTCAGACCCGATATTATTCACTGCCACGACTGGCAGACAGGTCTTGTTCCGGTTTATCTTCATGACGCTTTTCAGAACAATGAGTTCTTCCGCGGCATAAAGACCATAATGACCATTCATAACCTGAAATTCCAGGGAATCTGGGACAAGAAGACCATAAAAGACATTACTGGTCTTTCGGATTATTATTTCGCCCCCGATAAACTGGAAGCGTACGGTGACGCGAACTATCTGAAAGCAGGCATTGTTTATGCCGACTATGTAACGACTGTGAGCCGCAGTTACGCCGAGGAGATCAAATATCCTTTCTACGGCGAGGGCCTGGACGGATTGATGAATGCCCGTTCCAACTGCCTGTGCGGTATTGTGAACGGTCTGGATTATGAGGAGTATAATCCGGAGACCGATCCGTATATTTACAAAAACTATTCGGCGATGACCTTCCGTAAGGAAAAAGTCAAGAATAAGCACGGATTCCAGCAGGAACTCGGGCTTGCTATTGATGAGCGCAAGTTCATGATAGGCATATGCTCCAGGCTTACCGACCAGAAGGGCTTTGATCTGATCGACTGCGTCATTGAAGAGATATGTGCCGAAGATACCCAGCTTGTTGTTCTTGGTACCGGAACCGAAAAATATGAAAATCTGTTCAGGCATTTTGCATGGAAATATCCGGACAGGGTATCTGCCAATATCTATTATTCCAATGAACGTTCACATAAGCTTTATGCCTCCTGCGACGCGTTCCTGATGCCTTCGCTGTTTGAGCCCTGCGGACTCAGCCAGCTCATGAGCTTAAGGTACGGAACTATCCCCATAGTAAGGGAAACCGGTGGTTTGAAGGATACCGTGTATCCCTACAATGAATACGAGAACACCGGAACAGGATTCAGCTTCGCCAATTACAACGCTCATGAGATGTTAGCCACCATCCGTTATGCGAAACGTGTTTATTATGACAAGAAGCGTGAATGGAACAAACTGATAGACCGGGCTATGGCACAGGATTTCTCCTGGAACAATTCGGCAAAGCAGTATGAAGAACTGTATTACAGACTGCTTTCATAACAAACTGTTTAGGGCTGGCGCCTTAAGCCTGAAAGGACTCGACTCATCTCACCAGGTATTTGCAAATTATCTGCAAAGAAATAAAGCAGTTTGTAAATACTTTATGAGATGGGTCGTTTTATTCTTTTAAAAAGTCGGGAATAGCTTTTGATTCGGAGGATTATATATGAAATTACGTGATCTGTTAAAGGGTATAGGATATTCGTTTATGGAGGGGTTTGACTGTCCTGATTTTGACAGGGATATAACCGCGCTTGCATTTGATAACAGGGCGGAGTTTCCCGAAGGAGCCATGTTTGTCTGTATCAAAGGAACCAAATACGATACTCATGACTTTGCCGATGAAGCCATGATAAAAGGCGCATACTGTATCATCGCGGAACATCCGGTGTCTGTAAGTGAATATCAGAAAGCCGAACTGGTAAGAGTGGTTGATTCTGAAGAGGAAGAATACAGTCCTTCTCCCGTAGTTATTCTGGTGAAGGATACCAGAAAAACTCTGTCCTTCCTTGCGGCCAACTGGTTCTTAAGACCTGCGGACAGGCTTATTACCATAGGCATTACGGGAACCAAGGGCAAATCAACTACAGCCGCCATGATCCGTGCCATACTGGAAAAAGCCGGCTATAAAACAGGCATCATCGGTACTTTGGGTGTAGGTATAGGTGAAGAATATCTGCATACCAACAATACCACGCCCGGACCTTATGAGCTTCAGGACTATTTAAGCCGCATGGTTGACGCAGACTGCAGGTGCGTCGTTATGGAAGTATCATCCCAGGCACTGAAACAGTCCAGGGCAGCGGCTATAACTTTTGATTACGGCCTCTTTACAAATCTGGAACCGGATCACATCGGCGAAAACGAGCATGCCGATTTTGAAGAATACATGTACTGCAAAAGCCTGCTGTTCAAGCAGTGCAGACTGGGCATAGGCAATCTCGATGATGAACATTTTGAAAATGTGACAGGAGGGGCCTCCTGTCCGGTGGAAGCATATTCTGTTTTAGATGGAGCGGATAGTAATAATGAGAAACCGGCAGTAGATAATGCCTCTGATCGCCAAATCTTGAAAGCTGTAAATGTTGAATTTAAGGCAAATTCCGGTGTACTTGGTATTGAATATGATACAAAAGGCGGTTTCGAAGCACATATTAAGCTGAATATACCCGGCAGATTCAATGTATATAACTCACTGGCCGCCATAGCTGTCTGCAGGCATATCACCGATGATAAAAACGCCATCCTGGAAGCGTTAAGCGCGACACAGGTACTCGGACGTCTTGAGCCTGTAAAGGTAAGCGATGATTATACACTGATGATAGACTACGCGCATAATGCAATGGCTTTAAAGAGCCTGCTGGAAACACTGAGGGCATACAGGCCCCACAGGCTTATATGCATGTTCGGATGCGGAGGGAACCGCTCTAAGGAACGCAGATATGAAATGGGAGAGGTCAGCGCTTCAATGGCCGACTTAACTGTTGTTACTTCCGATAATCCCAGGTTTGAAGAGCCTATGGACATCATAAATGATATTCTCACCGGAGTCCATAAGACTGAAGGAAAGTATATAGTCATTCCTGACAGAAAAGAAGCGATAAAATACTGCATGGATCATGCGGAAAAAGGCGATCTGATAGTGCTGGCAGGTAAAGGCCAGGAGGACTACCAGGAGATAAAGGGTGTAAAATACCATATGGATGAGAGGGAGATCATTGCTGATATCCTTAAAAACCGGGGGTAATTGATGTACGCTGATATAATTGTTGACATTTCCGCGGAAAATCTGGATAAGACCTATCAGTACAGTATTCCGGACGCGCTGGTGGACACGGCTGTTCCCGGAACGCCGGTGGTGATCCCTTTTGGAAGGGGTAACAGGTCCATTAAAGGCTTTATAGTAGGTTTATCGGATATACCGAAGATCGATCAGGATAAGATCAAACCTATAAAGTCGATAGAAGGTAAAGCCAATTCCATTGACTCACGCATGATAGCTCTCGCATGGTGGATCAAGGAGCAGTTCGGTTCTACCATGAATGATGCCCTGCGTACTGTGATCCCTGTTAAAAGATCGGTAGAGGCAAAGCTGTCAAAAACGATAAAATCTCTGGAAGAACCGGAAAAGCTTACCTGCAGGCTTGAAGAAGCCGAAAAAAAACATCATGTGGCAAAAGTACGTTTCCTTACAGAGCTGATCTCGTCCGGAAGTCTTGACTATGGGCTGGTCACAGGAAAACTTGGGATATCGACTGCTCTTATCAGGAAATTTACCGAAGAAGGCGTGATCACTGTAGAAACGAACCGGGTGTACCGCAATCCCTTTAACGGCACAGATCGAAACGGATATGTGAAACCTGTACTGAATCCCGGACAGCGCTCGATCGCTGATGAGATAATCGGTGATCTCGAATCCGGCATCAGAAGGGATTATCTGATACATGGGATCACAGGAAGCGGCAAGACCGAGATCTATATGGAAGTGATCGATAAGGTCTTAGAGCAGGGGCGTCAGGTGATCATGCTGATTCCCGAGATAGCTCTTACTTACCAGACTGTCAAGAGATTTTACATGAGGTTTGGCGACCGGATTTCCATCATTAATTCTAAACTTTCGGGCGGCGAAAGATATGACCAGTATCTGCGCGCTAAAAACGGTGAGGCCGATATAGTCATAGGACCCCGTTCCGCTCTTTTCACTCCTTTTCCCAATCCGGGACTGATAATAATCGATGAAGAACATGAGAGCAGCTATAATTCTGAAAGTGCTCCCAGATATAAAGCCGGAGCGGTAGCCCTTAAACGCGCCGAAATGGAAAATGCCAGCGTTATCTTAGGCTCTGCAACTCCATCCATGGAAAGCTATACCATGGCTAAAGCTGGCAGACTTAAGCTGTTTACACTCGATAAAAGAGCCGGTAATGCCTCATATCCACATATCCATGTGGTTGATATGCGCAAGGAAATGAAGGAAAAAAACAGGAGTATTTTCTCCAGAAAACTCAAAGAGCTCATCAGCGAAAAGCTTGAAAAACACGAACAATCCATACTGTTTTTAAACAGAAGAGGGTACTCTGGCTTCTTAAGTTGCCGTTCCTGCGGAAAAGTCATCAAATGCCCGCATTGTGATATTTCACTGACCGTACATAACGACTCGACCATGGTATGCCATTACTGCGGTTATACCATACCGCTCATGGATACCTGCCCGGACTGCGGTTCAAAGTATATGGCCAGCTTCGGCATAGGCACTCAGAAGGTCGAAGAGATGCTTAAAAACGATTTTCCCGGTGCCGATGTATTGAGACTCGATGCGGATACAACAAAAAAGAAGAACGGATACGAAGAAGTCCTGTCAAAGTTCGCGAATCAGGAAGCCGATATTTTGATAGGAACCCAGATGATCGTAAAGGGGCATGATTTTCATAACTGCACTCTGGTGGGAATACTGATGGCTGATATGTCTTTGTTCGTGCCTGATTTCAGATCTGGCGAAAGGACTTTTCAGCTGCTGACTCAGGCTTCGGGGCGAGCCGGAAGAGGCTCTAAAGCCGGTGATGTGGTCATTCAGACCTATAATCCCGATAATTATTGCATACAAACGGCAGCACGCGCAGACTATCTGACTTTTTACAGTGATGAAATGGCACTGAGACGCACTATGGATTATCCTCCCGCAAGATGTATGCTGGTGATCTCCATCGAGGATAAGGACGAAGCAAAAGCCGATGAAGCCGCGCGTGGCCTGGCAACCCGTATAAGAACTTATTTCTCATATGAAAAAGAAATGAGGAAGATATTAGGTCCGGTTCCCGGAACACCTGCTAAAGCCAATGATCTGTACATACGTATCATAATCATTAAAGCGGGAGATTACGGATTATTGTTAAGGATCAAAAACGATACCGAACAGTTTCTAAGGACTGATTTTGACGATGAAAACGCCGTATCGGCCGGATTTACTTTCAATTGACACAAAATACGGAATGTGTTATGATTAAGGGTGTGGCATTGCCCGGATATCTTATATTTTTTGAAAGGCTAACATCATGGCAAAAAGAAATATCAGGCTTGAAAAAGACCCGATCTTATACAAGATCTCAAAAGAAGTGACTCAGATGACCAACCGGAACAGGGAGCTGATCGGCGACATGCTGGAAACCATGTATGACGCGGACGGTGTGGGACTGGCTGCTCCACAGGTAGGAGTGCTGAAAAGGATCGTGGTCATAGATGTTTCGGAAGAAGGCGATGAGCCTGTAGTTCTGATAAATCCCCAAATTGTTGAGCTGAGCGGAGAACAGACCGGAACCGAAGGATGTCTGTCTGTTCCCGGCAAGCATGGTACAGTGACCAGAGCGGAGCATGTTAAAGTTAAAGCCCTGAATGAAGATATGAAAGAGTTTGAGATAGAAGGCGACGGCTTGCTGGCGCGCGCGCTTCAGCATGAGATAGACCATCTGGACGGTATATTATATACTTCAAAAGTTGAAGGTGAACTTGTAAGTAATTCAGAAGACGAAGAATAAACAGATCTGCTGTACATAGGTACTTTGGCAGACTTCCCGAAAGGTATCGAAACGAGGTAGGATATGAGAGTCGTATTTATGGGAACGCCTGAAATAGCGGCGATGGTGCTGGGGGCGCTTACCAGTTCGAAGCATGATGTGGCGGCTGTGGTGACACAGCCGGACAAACCGAATGCCAGAGGTAATGAGATCATTTTTTCACCCGTTAAGAAGCTTGCGCTGGAAAAAAACATACCTGTACTTCAGCCGGTTAAGGCATCCGCGCCTGAATCAGCGGATGAGATCGCTTCATACGAACCCGATATCATAGTGGTAGCCGCTTATGGCCAGATACTGAAGGAAAACATTCTCGAGCTTCCCAAATACCGCTGCATCAATGTCCACGCGTCACTGCTTCCCAGATACCGGGGTGCATCTCCGATACAGTGGGCTGTGATCAACGGAGAGGAGTACAGCGGTATATCCATCATGTATATGGAAAAGGGGCTTGATACCGGAGCCGTAATACTTGCCAAGAGGCTGAAGCTGGCTTTGGATGAGACCGCGGGAAGCCTTCACGACAGGCTTGGCGAGCTGGCAGGTCCTGTATTGCTCGAAGCTATGGATATGATAGAAAACGGCACCGCTGATCCGGTTCCACAGGATGAATCACTGGCTACATATGTACCTGTGCTGAAAAAAAGCGATGGCGAACTGGATTTTAATTTGACATCTGCCGAACTGGAACGCAGGATCAGAGGACTGAATCCCTGGCCGGGAGCTTATACCTGCATAAATAAAAAGATGATAAAACTGTGGAAAGCCGAAGCTGCTCCAAATATGGGACTCGAAGCCGGACATATGCATACTTTTGACAATAAAGAGCTGTATGTAGGTACGTCGGACGGAAGCTTACGGATACTCGAACTTCAGCTCGAAGGAAAGAAACGTATGCCGGCAGCCGAATTCTTAAAAGGCTTCAGGCTCTAGAGGAGAACGGATCATTGGCGAGAAATCCCAGAAGAATAGTGCTCGATAATCTGATCGAGATCACAGAGAATAATAAACCGTCGCATATCGTGATCAGCGCAAGCCTTGATCTGTATGACGGATTAAGCGTGAACGACCGGGCGTTTGTAAAAAGGATGAGCATAGGGACGCTTGAGCATAAGCTGACGCTGGATGAGATCATCAACCGCTTTTCTTCGGTTCCGGTGGTCAAACAGAAGCCCTTCATAAGAAATGTATTACGGTTTGGCATATACCAGATACTTTTTACTAATATTTCTGACCCGGCTGCGTGTAATGAAGCAGTCATCCTTTGTAAAAAGTATGGACTGGGTGGACTTTCGGGCTTTGTTAACGGCGTATTGAGAAACGTTGCCAGAAAGAAAACCGAGCTTTTGTCCCAGATACAGGAAAACATAGAACCGCCACCGGATGATGAGAAAAGCCTGAGCGCATGCGTTAAAGCCTTAAGCTTTAAGTATTCCATGCCTGAGTGGATCGTATCCTATTTTCTTGAACATTTCGGATTTGAAAAGACGGTTTCTTCATTTGAGTATTTCATGAAGGAAAACATGACTACCATCTGCTGTAACAGAAGCCGCATAGAACCTTACGTACTCGAACAGCGTCTGAAGAAAAAGACATGTGTGGTCATTCCTGTGGAGGATGCTCCGGGATGCATGAAGATATCGGGATATGATTCACTGTTCACACTGGATGAATTTGCGAGCGGGCTGTTCTGGGTGCAGGATCACAGTTCCGTACTTGCAGGCAGCATTCCCGATGACGATACCATACATGAATACCTGAATGAACGTACCAGAAGCGGCTCATTGTCTGATGGCCTGGATTCGCAAAGCTGTCATGATGATACGTTGAGGGTACTGGATCTTTGTGCTGCCCCCGGCGGAAAGACGCTTAACATGGCTGACCGCTTCAAAGTCTGTGGACTGAGATCACATTTTACCGCCTGTGATATTACGGAACGTAAGCTTAAGCTGATCCGTGACAATATCGAAAGGCTTAGGATTGACAATATTGATGTACGGATGAATGACGCGACGGTATTTAATCCGGAATTTGAAGACCGGTTTGATATAGTCATCGCGGATGTACCCTGTTCGGGACTCGGAGTAATAGGGAAAAAACCGGACATCAAGTATAATATGACTGCCCTGAAACAGGAAGAACTGGTAACCCTGCAGCGCGGTATTATAGAGAATGCGGTAAGATACCTTCACCGCGGCGGATATCTGGTATACAGTACATGCACGGTCAATAAGCATGAAAATGAAGACAACGCAGCTTACATTAAGGAACTGGGCTTTAAAGAACTCCTTTCAAGACAGCTGCTGCCCGGAGAAACCGGCTCGGACGGTTTCTTTTACGCGTTATTAAAGAAGAACTGATGATCGAGGTTTAGCAATGCAGGATTTAAAATCCCTGTCTTACGAAGAACTCTTAAAAAACATTACTGACTTGAATGAACCCGGATACCGGGCGGAGCAGATATTTGGATGGCTGCATAAAAAAATGGTTTCCGGTTTTGATGAGATGCTGAACGTTCCGGCTTCGCTGCGCAACAGGATGAAGGAAAGCTTTTCCTTTACCGGGCTGACTATTGCGGATGTTCTGGAATCGAAAAAGGACGGCACGAAAAAATTCCTTTTCAGGCTTGAAGACGGTAATGTTATAGAAAGTGTATTTATGAGATATGAGCATGGCTGCTCGGTATGTATATCATCACAGGTCGGCTGTGCGATGGGCTGCAGGTTCTGCGCGTCCGGCATAGGCGGTAAGGTCCGTGATCTCAAAGCCGGTGAGATGCTGGAGCAGATCTATCACATTTCAAAGAATGAAAACGAACGCATCAGCAATGTGGTAGTGATGGGTACCGGAGAACCGTTCGATAATTTTGATAATTTCTGCAGATTTTATGAGCTGCTGACAGATAAACGGGGACTGGGGCTTTCCGGGCGTAATGTGACCGTATCTACCTGCGGTATAGTGGAAAAGATTTATGAACTGGCTGAAAAGGGCTATCCTCTGACACTTGCCATTTCGCTGCATGCGCCGAATGATGAGCTGAGACGCAGCATGATGCCGATAGCCCGGAAGTACTCTATATCAGACATTATAAAAGCCTGCGACGATTATTTTGCCGTGACCGGAAGACGTGTGACTTATGAATACAGTCTCGCTGAGGGTGTCAATGATACCCCTGAATGTGCAGATGAGCTTTCCGGGTTGCTGGCGGGTAAAAACTGCCATGTCAACCTGATCCCGGTCAACCCGGTGGAGGGTAAGGGATTCGAAAGAGCGGATATACGCAGAATTACGGCATTTAAAAATATACTTGAAAAAAACGGAATAAATGCTACTATTAGAAGAGGTATGGGCGGCGATATAGATGCCGCCTGCGGACAGTTGAGGAGAAAATACATAAGCGGCGGTTAAAGCTTTACCGGCAGCATTACGAATCAAGCGGAAAGGGGGTGGTTTTTAGTTGAGATCATATGGCAGGACAGATGTTGGTATAGTTAGAAATACCAACCAGGATTATATTTATGTCAATGATTCCAAAGTGGGACCGCTTCCGAATCTGTATATCGTAGCCGACGGCATGGGAGGACATAACGCCGGAGATTATGCTTCAAAGTATACGGTAGAAAACTTTACGATGAGGCTTGCTGAAGAGACCGGACCGGTCTACAGCGTACTTACGCTGATCGAGGATACCTTAAGGACCATCAATGAGGAGCTGATCGTAAAGGCTTCGGAAAACCCCGATCTGGAAGGCATGGGAACTACCTTCGTAATGTGCAGCATCAATGAAGACGGTCAGATGTATGTAGGCAATATCGGTGACAGCCGCCTTTATGTCATCGATTCACAGATAAGACAGATAACAGAGGATCATTCTCTGGTGGCCGAGATGGTCAAAAAGGGTGAGATCCGTAAGGAAGAAGCTCGGTTCCATCCCAAAAAAAACGTAGTTACCAGAGCGTTATCGGCACTTGGAGTCGTTACCCCTGATTTTTTCAATCTTAAACTGGAAAAGGGTGCGATAGTTCTGTTATGCTCGGACGGCCTGTCCAATATGCTTTCCGACGCGGAAATATTTGAGACGGTAAGCGAGTACCGCGACGATCTGAGCTCTGCGGTACAGATACTTATCGACAAGGCCAATGATAACGGCGGCAAGGACAATATTTCAGTAATTCTGATAAAAAATGAAGATTGATTTTAAGGAGTAGTTTGAAGATGATTAAGTCCGGGATGTTTATCAGCGACAGATATGAGATAATCGACAAAGTCGGTTCCGGAGGCATGGCTGATGTATACAAGGCAAAATGCCACAGGCTTAACCGATACGTAGCGATAAAGATTCTTAAGCCCGAATTTTCCTCGGACGCGAATTTTGTACAGAAATTCCGCGCCGAGGCTCAGTCTGTTGCCGGATTGTCACACCCTAATATTGTGAGTGTCTATGATGTCGGTGATGATGACGGATTGCATTATATAGTGATGGAGCTGGTAGAAGGCATCACACTCAAGCGTTTTATCGAACGCAAGGGCGGACTCGATGTCAAAGAAGCTGTGGGTATTGCCATACAGATAGCTCAGGGCATGGAAGCAGCGCATACCCATCACATCATACACAGGGACATCAAGCCCCAGAATATCATCATTTCACGTGAAGGAAAGGTTAAGGTAGCGGACTTCGGTATAGCCAAGGCGGCTACCAGCAATACCATTTCCCAGAACGCCATGGGTTCCGTGCATTATCTGTCTCCGGAACAGGCCAGGGGCGGTTATTCCGATGAACGGAGCGATATCTATTCGTTAGGCGTTACGCTTTATGAAATGCTCACCGGTCAGGTTCCCTTTGCGGGGGACAATTCCGTTTCGGTAGCTCTGCTTCACATTCAGAGCGAGGCTACTCCCGTACAGGTCCTCAATCCTGAGGTTCCCACCAGTGTGGACCGCATAGTGCAGAAATGCATGCAGAAGAAGCCCGAGCGCCGCTATCAGAGCGCGGCCGAACTTATACGTGATCTGAAGCGTTCCATTCTCAATCCCGACGGTGATTACGTGAATATAAGCAGCAGTGCTGCAGTGACCAATTCACCCACCAGACCCATGACAAATGAGGAGATGGAGTCCATCAAATCGGCGGCAAAATCTCCGGTCGTATATTATGAATCCCGTAACTCGGCTTCATCATCGGATGCCTATGAAAACAGGGAAACGTCATCTTCACACCGTTCTTCGGGAAGGTCGTCCTCAAGGCGCGATGAAGAACCCAGACCCAACGCGAAGCATATCCGCAAGGAAGCAGAAGAGATCGATTCCATGAATTCGACTCTCGAAAAGATACTTGCCATCGTCAGCATTATTTTCGCGGTATCGCTGGTATTTATCATTTTCTACTTCCTTAAGAAGTACTTCTTTAACCCTGACAATGAACAGGGCAATATCATCAATACGGTTACCGAGATACCCACACCGACGACCTCGAAGATATCGACCATACCGGAAGCTACGGCTACACCTACGCCGCCGCCCTTCGATCCTTTGGCGGATACTTTTTCCATGCCGTATGTTATTGGATATACCGTCAGTGATGCCCTGAATCTGCTGAATAAATACTCAACGAATCTTACGATCGATTATTCCAATGAGGAATTCTCCGAAGAGATCGATAAAGGAAAGGTTTCCGCTCAGTATCCTACTGACGGCATGCTGGTTTCCAAGGATGGCAATATCAGGCTGACTGTAAGTGCCGGTAAAGAGCTTATAGACCTGATAGATGTAAAAAACAGGGACTTTGCGTCCGCCAAATCCCTGCTGGAGGCTTATAATCTGAAAGTCATAGAGCTTCACGAGTACAGCAACGAAATTGAGAGCGGAAAAGTCATAAGGACCGAACCGGACGCACCGGCCAGAGTTGAAAAGGGCTCTGAAGTCACGGTATATGTGAGCGACGGTGAAGAGACTATATCGGTATCCGTACCTCTGATTACAGGCATGAAGGTTAAATCGGCCAAGAAAAACCTGGCTGCGAACGGACTTGAACCCGGTGAAGAGACTGCCGCGTACAGTGATACGGTTGAAAGCGGTCTTATCATATCCCAGTCGATTCCCGAAGGTACTCTGGTGGATTCGGGTACAACGGTTGATTATGTGGTAAGCTTAGGACCCGGTACCGGTGAAACCGAGCCTACTTCAGTACCGGATGAGCCGACGGCGACTCCTGTGCCCGAAACAGAGCAAGAACCTACGGAAGAGCCCGAACCCACAGAGGCTCCCGAACCTACAGAGGAGCCTGTGCCTACGGCAACTCCCGAACCTACGGCAGAACCTGAGCCGACGGCGACTCCTGTTCCCGATGACGGCGAAACACCTGTCGGTTAAGTGGCGGAGCAGGCGTATATGGAAGGAAAGATCGTTAAATCATTATCGGGTTTTTATTATGTTGATTCAGGAGACAGTGTTTATGCCTGCAGGGCGAAAGGAATATTCAGACTGAAGGATATTTCGCCGCTGGTCGGTGACAATGTGGTTTTCGATGTCACCGATGAACAGGATAAGGAAGGCAATATAACCTCTGTCAAGGAGAGAAAAAACTCCATGTTCAGACCGCAGGCGGCCAATGTCGATCAGGCCCTGGTGGTATTTGCCGCCGCCAAGCCCGATCCCAATCTTAACCTGCTGGACAGATTCCTGATCATGATGCAGAAACAGAATATCCATACTATCATCTGTTTCAACAAGATCGACATTGCCGCGGATGAAGG
Source organism: Lachnospiraceae bacterium (assembly GCA_024698555.1). Classification (GTDB taxonomy): domain Bacteria; phylum Bacillota; class Clostridia; order Lachnospirales; family Lachnospiraceae; genus RUG11977. The sequence continues at coordinate 17,777 of JAILRI010000089.1, read as the reverse complement.
TCTCAAGCTCCTTAAAGAAACCTATGAGCTGTGCGGGCATGAGGTCGTATTTGCAAGTGTTCGTGAAAATGAAGGGATAAACCGCATCAGGGAACTGCTGGACGGAAAGACTACCGTACTTGCCGGCCCGTCCGGTGTCGGAAAATCCAGTATGATGAATCTTCTGGCACCGTTAGCCGGGATGGAAACAGGCGAGCTGTCAAAGAGGATAGAACGGGGAAAACAGACCACCCGTCATACCGAACTGGTAAAGCTGTGGGAACATACTTATCTGACAGATACTCCCGGTTTTACCTCGTTATACATCAAGGATATAGCGAAGGAAGAACTGCGCTGTTATTTTTACGAATTCAACGACTACAGTACGGAATGCAGGTTTGATTCCTGCATGCATATAAACGAGCCTGACTGCGGTGTCAAAAACGCTGTCAGTGCTCAGCTCATCAGCCGGGTCAGATATGAGAACTATCGATCGATGTACGCGGAGCTTGAAAAACAGGAAGCCGGTCTGTATAAAAGAAGAAGATAATAATTTAAATTAAAGAGGATTAAGATGAAACGCAGTATAAAGCTTGCTCCGTCAATTCTTGCCGCGGATTTTATGAATCTGGGCACTCAGATAAGAGAAGTTAAGGAAAACGGGGCGCAGTATCTGCACTACGATGTAATGGATGGCATGTTCGTTCCCAGCATGAGCTTCGGACTGCCTGTGCTTGCAAGCGTACGTGCCGGAACCGATATTTTCATTGACTGTCATCTGATGATAGTTGAGCCTGACCGTTATATTGATGAGTTTGCCAAGGCCGGAGCCGATTCGATAACTGTGCATTTTGAGGCATGTAATGAAGTGGGTCTTACCGATGTGATCAGACATATACGAAAAACCGGTAAGCGCTGCGGTATTTCCATCAATCCGGAAACTCCCCTTGTTCATATCCTTCCTTATCTTGGTATGGCTGATATGATTCTCATTATGTCGGTAAAGCCGGGTTTTGGCGGACAGCAGTTTATTGAAAGCACTTATTCCAAGCTTCGTGAGCTGGCATCTCTCAGAGATGAAGGCGGGTTTGATTTTGATATCGAAGTGGACGGAGGCATCACTCTGGACAACGCCGGGCAGGTGATAGAAGCCGGCGCAAATGTCATCGTGTCCGGAAGCAGCGTTTTCCATGGAGATATTGAACGCAATGTAAAAGAATTTATGAAGAGATTTGACGCTTATATGAGGTAATATATGGATCTGTCAAAGGTTAGGGTCGGAAGCCTGCTTGAGATATACATCAAACGCGACGGCTACAATTACAGGGTAGTCAGCAAGGTAGAATACGTGGACGATAAAATGATCGGTGTATCTCCCATAGCCAGCCGCACACAGCTGTTCAAATTCAGGGATAACGATACGGTTGATGTGGTATGCAAGCAGGACAGTGATACCTGGAAGTTCGCAAATGTCATTCCCGGTTATACCGTTCTGGAAGACGGTACAAAACTACATACATTTACTCCTCACAGAAAAGCTGAAAGCTTTAACCGCAGAATGGCTTTCAGACTGGATATGAATGTAGAGATCACGATATCATACGAAAAGCATCTGTTCAAGGAAGCGCTTGAGGAAGCCTTAAACGGGACTAAACCGGAGTTGGAACGCAATGATAAGGATGATCTGGACAGGACGCTCGATGAGGCTCTCGACCGTATCAGCGAAAGATACTGTGAGCTCACCGCCAAAGCGTTTTTAAAGGATATCAGCGAGGGCGGAGCGGCCATATCCTCCGATGCGATCCTGGAAAAAGGCGATGTGGTAACTTTCAGCTTCCGGCTGGCTTTTGAAGAGGTAAGCTGCCGTGCTGTGGTGGTAAGGATCAAGAAGAACGATGAAAAAGAATTCTTCGCGAATTATTACGGATTAAGCTTTGTGGAGACCAGCCACAATTTCATAAAAGCCTTTTTTGCCGAGCAGCGCAAGGCCATCAACAGAAGCAAGGTAAACGTACAGTTTAAATAAGAATTTAGCCATTCCATCCGGGATGGCTTTTTTTAGGCTTTCCTGTTATTATTCGCATGTTCATGAACCATGCCAAAACTTTATTGTTTTTTTATTAATATATGGTTGACAAACGAAATACTTAGTTGTATATTATTGTCAAAGATGTTAGCACTCGATTAATAAGAGTGCTAATAAATCAGGAGGAGCGGCATGGAACAGCTTGATGACCGTAAGGTAAAGATACTGCAGGCCATTATCAAGAATTATCTTGATACCGGCGAGCCTGTCGGCTCCAGGACTATTTCGAAATATACGGATCTGAACTTAAGCTCGGCTACCATCCGTAATGAGATGGCGGATCTTGAGGAACTGGGTTATATAGTACAGCCGCATACTTCCGCGGGAAGGATCCCGTCAGACAAGGGATACCGTTTTTACGTCGACTCTCTTATGGAAGACAAGATCGAAGAAGTCAACAACATGCGAGCCGAACTGGAAGAGAAAGCCGATAAGATAGAAAACCTTCTGAAGCATGTGGCAAAGCTGCTGGCTGTGAACACCAACTACGCGACGATGGTGACTACTCCCAGGTATCGCAGCCGCAAGTGCAAGTTCATTCAGCTTACTGAGATCGACGCTGATAATGTTCTTGCTGTGATAGTGCTTGAGGGCAACATAGTACGGAATCAGATGATCCCGGTACATGACTATATCGATAAAGAGATCGTTCTGAAGCTGAATATCGTCCTTAATTCTTTCTTACAGGGACTTGATCTGGACGAGATAAACATCGGAATAGTCCAGAAGCTTAAGGAACAGGCCGGAGATCATTCACAGCTGATAGGAGATATCCTTGACGCGGTAGCGAAGGTTATGGCTGAAGAAGGCAATATAGAGGTATATACCAGCGGTGTTACCAATATGCTCAGTTATCCCGAACTCAGCGATGGCAAGGATGTAAAGGATCTGCTGTTTACTCTCGAGGATAAAAAGGAACTCACGGAGCTGGTAGGACAGGAGATGACCGTTGATGAGGAGACTGATAATGGCAGGATTCAGGTTTACATCGGTAATGAGACCGAGATCGAATCCATGAAGAACTGTTCACTGATCACGGCTACATACGAGCTTGAACAGGGGGTATACGGCAAGGTCGGTATCATCGGACCCAAACGCATGGATTATGAAAAAGTGGTCGGAACGCTGAAAAATATGATGAATCAGCTTGATGATATATTTAAGAATAAGTAGTGAATTTGGAGACGATTATGGCAGATGTTAATGAAACGCTCGTTAAGGAAGCTATAAGACGGGCAGAGGAAGAAGCAGCTAAGAAGCCTCAGGAGAAGGACACTGACGCGTCTGACGCTGAAGATCAAACCGCTGAGGAAACCGGAAACGACACCGGAGCTGACTTGAAGGATACATCTTCAGATGAGGCTGCTCAGGAAGTTGAAAGCAGCGCTGATGAATGTGAGGCGGAGGGTTCGGAATCCGGGCAGGATGCTTCGAAGTCCGGTGATGATAAGAACTCAAAAAAATCTTCGGTGTTCGGAAAGAAATTAAAAAAAGACAAAAAAGACGAAAAGATCGAAGAACTGACTCAAAAGGTCGATGAACTCAATGACAGGCACCTGCGGGATCTTGCGGAGTTTGAAAACTTCCGGAAGAGGACCGAGAGGGAGAAATCCCAGATGTTTGAAGTAGGCGCGAAGTCGATCATAGAAAAGATACTTCCTGCCATAGACAGTTTTGAACGCGGACTGTCGGGCTTCAGTGAAGAAGACAGAGCAACACCTGTGGCGGAAGGCATGGAAAAGATTTACAAACAGCTTATGGACAGCTTAAGCGATGCCGGACTTACAGTTATAGAAACGGTAGGTCAGGAATTCGATCCCGAACTTCATAATGCCGTTATGCATGAGGAAAATGAGGAATTCGGTGAAAACACAGTAAGCGAAGAGCTGCAGAAGGGTTATAAATACCGTGACAGCGTCGTAAGACACTCGATGGTTAAGGTTGCAAACTAATTATCTAATATTTTTATACAGGAGGAAAAAGTCATGAGTAAGATTATTGGTATCGATTTAGGAACCACCAATTCATGTGTAGCGGTTATGGAAGGCGGAAAGCCTACAGTTGTTACAAATACCGAAGGTGCCAGGACCACACCCAGTGTAGTTGCGTTTACGAAGAACGGCGAGAGGCTTATAGGTGAGGCTGCAAAGCGTCAGGCGGTCACCAACTCCGACAAGACCATTTCATCTATCAAGCGTCATATGGGTACTGATTTTAAGGTATCCATCGATGATAAGAAGTATTCACCTCAGGAGATCTCGGCTATGATCCTTCAGAAGCTGAAGGCTGATGCTGAAAACTACCTCGGTGAGAAGGTATCCGAAGCGGTCATTACCGTTCCCGCATATTTCAATGACGCTCAGCGTCAGGCTACCAAGGATGCCGGTAAGATCGCGGGTCTTGATGTAAAGCGTATCATCAATGAGCCTACGGCTGCGGCTCTTGCTTACGGTCTTGATAATGAGGCTGAACAGAAGATCATGGTTTACGATCTTGGCGGCGGTACATTTGATGTATCCGTTATCGAGATCGGTGACGGAGTTATCGAAGTTCTTGCTACGGCAGGTAACAACAGGCTGGGCGGCGATGATTTTGATGAGAGGGTTACCAGATACTTCATCGAAGAATTCAAAAAGCAGGAAGGCATAGATCTTTCTACGGATAAGATGGCTCTTCAGAGACTTAAGGAAGCTGCAGAAAAGGCTAAAAAGGAGCTTTCGTCGGCTACCACCACGAATATCAACCTGCCTTTCATCACAGCGAACCAGGATGGACCCAAGCATTTTGATATGAACCTGACCAGGGCAAAGTTTGAGGAACTGATCCATGATCTGATCGAAGCAACCGCAAAACCCGTACAGGATGCTCTTCGTGATGCAGGCATTACTGCTTCCGAACTGGGGAAAGTACTGCTGGTTGGCGGTTCGACCCGTGTTCCCGCAGTTCAGGAGAAGGTTAAACAGCTTACCGGACATGAGCCCAGCAAGACACTCAATCCCGATGAATGCGTTGCTCTCGGTGCATCTATCCAGGGCGGCAAGCTTGCAGGTGATTCGGGTGCCGGCGATATCCAGCTGCTCGATGTAACTCCTCTTACACTTGCTATTGAGACACTGGGCGGCATTGCTACCCCTATCATCAAGAGAAATACCACCATACCTACCAGAGGAAGCCAGGTATTCTCTACCGCAGAGGATAATCAAAGTGCAGTTGATATCCGCGTAACTCAGGGTGAGAGACAGTTTGCAAAGGATAACAAGCTGCTGGGACAGTTCAGACTTGACGGTATTCTTCCCGCAAGGCGCGGCGTTCCTCAGATCGAAGTTATCTTTGATATCGATGCCAACGGTATCGTTAATGTATCCGCAAAGGATAAGGGTACAGGCCGTGAACAGCATATCACCATCACTTCAGGAACCACTATGAGCGAATCTGATATTGATCGCGCCGTTAAGGAAGCTGCGGAGTATGAGGCTCAGGACAGGAAGCGTAAGGAAGCTGTTGACACCAGAAATGAGGCTGATTCGATCGTATTCCAGACCGAGAAGGCTCTGTCTGATGTAGGCGACAAGATCGCTGAATCGGATAAAGCTACTGTAGAAGCTGATATAGCCCACTTAAAGGAGCTCCTGGAGAAGACTAATCCTGAGGTTATGTCCGATAGCGAAGTAGAGGATATCAAGGCAGCCAAAGAGAAGCTGATGACCGATTCCCAGAGCTTGTTCCAGAAAGTATATGAACAGGCTCAGAGCGCCGGCGGACAGGGTGCCGGACCTGATATGGGCGGATTCGCCGGAGGCGCAGGTCCCGATATGAGCGGATTTACCCAGGGTGCGGGCGGCAGCTCGACCTCCGGCGGTTCCGGTTCAGGCGATGATGATGTTATCGACGCGGATTTCAAGGAAGTATAAAACAGTATAAAAGATTTTTGCAGGGCGATACTGCATATGTATCGCCCTGTTCATAGATATTTTTGATCAGCAGGAGAATGCTCCCATGGCAGAGAAGAGAGATTATTACGAGGTACTTGGCGTAGACAAAAACGCTACGCCCGAAGAAATAAAGAAAGCATACAGGGTACTCGGAAAGAAATACCATCCGGATGTAAATCCCGGAGATAAAGAGGCTGAGGAAAAGTTTAAGGAAGTCGGAGAAGCATACTCTGTATTAAGTGATCCCGATAAAAGGCGTCAATATGATCAGTTTGGTCATCAGGCCTTTGAAGGCGGCATGGGCGGCGGTTACAGTTATGACAATGTAGATTTCCAGGATCTGTTTTCAAGTATTTTCGGCGGCAGTGATATCTTCGGCAGTTTTGGCGATATTTTCGGCGGCGGTGCCAGAAGGACATCAAACGGGCCTTCGAAGGGGGCCAATGTAAGAGCCGGGATCCGTATTACCTTTGATGAGGCCATGAGAGGAGTATCAAAGGAGATCGAGATCAATTACAAAGAAGAATGCGGTACCTGCCACGGAACCGGAGCCAAGCCCGGTACCAATCCACAGAAATGTCCCAAATGTGACGGCAAGGGTCAGGTTGCGTACACCCAGCAGTCTTTATTTGGCATTTCCAGAAGCATACAGGCTTGTCCGGAATGCCGCGGTACAGGAACCATCATTAAGGATAAGTGCAGCGCATGTTTAGGAGCCGGTTATGTCAACCGTAAGAAGAAGATCAGTGTAAATATCCCTGCAGGTATTGATGACGGTCAGAGCATACGTGTAGCCAATCAGGGCGATCCCGGATCAAAGGGAGGTCCGAGAGGCGATCTGCTGGTGGAAGTAAGAGTCTTGGACCATCCGAGCTTCCAGCGTGACGGTATGAACATTTATACCAGGGTTCCGATGAGCTTCGCTACTGCAACTCTTGGCGGTGACATCAATATTCCTACTGTTTACGGCGAACAGAAGGTATTTACGGTAAAAGCGGGAACTCCCAGTGAAACCACTGTCAGATTCAGAGGAGAGGGTGCGCCTTCAGTCAGAAGCGCGTCTGTTAAGGGTGATCTCTATGTTACTCTGGAGGTACAGATACCTACCGATCTTACCAAGGAACAGAAAGAATTATTAAAGGCATTTGATGATGCCTGCCATGGTAAGACCCCTGATAATGGCGGGGGTACTGCCGGTAAGAAAAAGAAGTTTTTTAAGTGATGAGAAGATGCTGCATTGCTCTGCTGGCGCATGTCGATGCCGGAAAGACAACGCTTTCGGAGGCTATACTGTATAAATGCAATGTAATAAAAAATTTGGGAAGAGTTGATAAAAAAGACTCTTTCCTTGATAGTCATACTCTCGAAAGATCACGCGGCATCACTATATTTTCAAAGCAGGCTGTTTTTGAATACGACGAAACATATTTTTCGCTGCTCGATACACCGGGACACGTTGATTTCTCCGCAGAAGCGGAGAGGACACTTCCGGTGCTCGATGCGGCGATTCTTGTTATTAGCGGACCTGAAGGCGTACAGGCACATACCAGGACTATTTGGAGACTGCTTAAAAACGCTTCGGTTCCTGTTTTTATTTTTGTTAATAAATGTGACCGTGAAGTGGACAGGGCAGCGGTTTTAAAGTCAATTAAAGAGAATCTAAGCAATTCGGTAGCAGATATGTCAGGTTTTTCGGCCAATGGAGAAGAACGGATAAAGGTGCTCGAAGATCTGGCAACCTGTGACAGCCAGGTGTTTGACGAATATCTGGAAAGCGGTCTTATCAAAGACGAGACGATATTAAAGCTGATAGCTGCGCGTAAAGTATATCCGCTGCTTTTCGGAAGCGCGTTAAGACTGGAGGGGATCGATGAACTGTTAAGCCTGCTGTCCCGTTTTACACCCGGCGTTCCGGATCAGAAGGATGCCTCTTTTTCGGCAAAGATCTTTAAGATCGGGCGAGACAAAACAGGTAACCGCATGACCTATATGAAGATCACTTCAGGCGTTCTAAAGACACGTGATGAAATAAGCTACAGACCCGCTATTTACGATCCGGGTTCCTCTGAAGGTGAAGAGACTGCTCAGGGAATTCTTACAGAAAAAATAACCCAGCTGCGGGTATACTCATCTGATAAATATGAATCGATCGATAAAGCTGAGCCCGGTATGATCGTCGCAGTATTGGGACTTACGGGTACATACGCAGGTCAGCTGCTGGGTGGTGAAACAGACCGCTATATCCCGGAGCTGATACCTGTCATGGAATACCGTGTGGTTGAAAAGGACAGGATCAGACTGCTTTCCATACTTAAAAATCTGAAGATCCTCGAAGAGGAAGAACCCTCTCTTGAATGCCATTGGGACGATGAACTGAAGGAACTTCGTATCAGGATCATGGGCGATATCCAGCTGGAGATCATTAAATACCAGATGAAGGAAAGATTCGGCATGGATGTCGAATTTGACACAGGAAGTGTTCTGTATAAGGAGACCGTAAAAGCGCCTGTAATAGGCGTAGGACATTTTGAACCGCTGCGTCATTATGCTGAAGTTCAGCTGCTGATCGAGCCGGGAGAAAGAGGAAGCGGGATAACCGTATCAAGCCTTGTCAGCACCAATGATCTGGCACTTAACTGGCAGCGTCTCATAATAACCCATATTCTGGAAAAAGAGCATAAAGGTGTTCTGACAGGAGCTGTTCTGACCGATGTTTCCATTACACTGGTTGCCGGAAGGGCGCACTTAAAGCATACAGAGGGAGGAGATTTCAGACAGGCCACCTACCGCGCGGTCAGAAACGGGCTGATGCGGGCCGGCTGCAGTCTGCTTGAGCCATATCTTGAATTCTGCATTATCATTCCGCTTGAAAGCTCCGGAAGAGCCATGACTGATATAGAACGTCTTTACGGAAAGATTTCTTCCCGCGAGGACGACCTGCAAGGCATGGTGACGCTGAAAGGAACAGCTCCTGCATCGACCATAACCGGATATTCAAAGGAGATCACCGCGTATACCAAGGGACTGGGCAGCATAACCCTTTCTTACTGCGGTTATTTTCCGTGTCACGATCAGGAGGAAATAGTATCCCGATGCGGCTATGATCCGGAGGCAGATTTGAGAAATCCGTCATCATCAGTATTTTGCGTGCATGGCTCCGGATTTATTGTACCGTGGAACGAGGTTGATGCCTATAAACACCTGGAATGTGCGATCAAAACGGAAGAGGACGGTCAGATATCACTGATCATACCGGCTGAAGCTTCTTCAGGACAGCAAGATGCCGGACTCTCATCAGGAACAGATGAATTTATCGGGACAGATGAAATAGACGCGATCATAGAACGCACAGCTTTCGGCAACAGAAAAGCCGGGATCAAGAATCCTTATAAAAGATTTAAGAAAACCGGTGATACAGGCGGGGCAAAAGCTTCTAAGAATCAGGGAAATCCGGATTCATATTCCGGACGCGTAAAAGAAGATAAGCGGGATAAGTATCTGCTGGTTGATGGTTACAATATTATTTTTTCATGGGATGAACTGAAGAAACTGGCTGCTGCGAATCTGGACGGGGCGCGTGAGCGCTTAAACGATATCCTCAGCAATTATCAGGCTCTGACAGGCTCAGAACTGATCGTGGTCTACGACGCCTACAGAGTAGAAGGTCACCGGGAAGAATACTATATACGTCAGAATATCAAGGTTGTATTTACAAAACAAGCCGAAACAGCAGACCGCTATATAGAGAGATTTTCACATGAAAATGCTGCCAGATTTGATATTACCGTGGCCACATCGGACGGACTGGAGCAGATCATCATCAGGGGCGCGGGGTGCAGGCTCATGACTTCCCAGGATCTGTATCATGATATAAATCATGGCAATAAGGAACTGAGCGACAGATACTTAAGCGGTCCCGGCTCGAGAGGCGCACTGATCGGCGAGCTTGTGACGCTGAAGGATCCGGAATAGTCACCGTGCTTTTTTGACATATAATTATTTTAGTAGTATAATAAAAATTCACAGATTTCTGTTAGTTATTCAGAATTATGTTTTTTTAAGTTTACTTAAAGTGTTTAAGGGGGATATATTGTGTTCCACAGGTTTAAAATATTTTACCGTCTTGGATTGTCCGTGTTATTGATCGCGGCAGCTTTGTCAGTATGCGCGTGTAAAAAAGATACCGAGCTTACGGACAATGTGCTTGTAAATATTACAAATGAGGCTACCGCTACACCTTCTCCTTCACCCAGTCCTACTCCGACGCCTGTTATAGATATGCCCAAAGAAAGATTTGACGCATTACAGACCAAACGAAGCGAAGAAGATGAAACGGTGCCTGAGATAAAGAATTTCAGTGATGAAGTGCTGGTACTCAATCCTTTTTATGCTGAACGTGAATCGGCACTTATCAGGGATATGACCCAGACTGCGCTTTTTGCAGTTGATGATGAAGGTAATCCTAAGGCGGGAGTTGATCTGCCTTCCATTGCGTATGAGTACTCGTTTCCTGATGAATATTCCGGCAAAGAAGATGCATCTGCAGCGCTTTTTGGGCTGACTGACACCGGTATACGGGATAATTACAGAGTGCTCCGGGTGGTATTGAAGCAGGGGATTTCCTTTGCTGACTCAAGTCCGGTGACGGCTGATGATGTGATCTATTCGCTTGAAACTCTTTCCTCAGCTGAGTATAACGGTCCGTTCAATTTATATGACCAGGGTATATACGGTATCAAAAGCTATCACGAACAGATTCCGGTGGACTGCTACAGGATTGCCAAAGCCGCGCTTGAAGCAGGAATTAATCCGGACGGCAGTATAAATGCCTCAGCGGAAGCAACTACCGCTGAACTTAAGGCGTTCTGGTCTTATTTTGATGAAGCCGGAGTAGTATTTGCTCAGGATATCATTGACTATGTCAATGAGCATTATGGTCAGAATGCTTACGTACAGCCGTTTTTGTCAAATTCGCTTACCTATGCGAAAGTAGCTGCCGATGAATCGCTTAAGGTGGCCTATGCCTTTGCCATCTGGGGATATATGAAGGATTATGACAATGAGACGCGTATAATGACCGATGTTATCGGTAATAAGTACGATCTGAACAAAAACGGACTGACAGCAAAAGAGCTGTTTAACGTAATATTTGAATATTACGGCTATGATCTGGATAATCAGACAGGCATCAACTACGAGTGTCCTTACGGTGACAAACCTTTTGAAAAGTATGTGGAAGAAGCCTATTTTAACTCATCTGCCGCAGTTGATCATATCCCCGGTATAAAGAAAGATGTATACAAATATCCTGACGGTGCAGTCAGAGAATGTGTGTATATCCTGATCGGAAATGAACAGCCTCTTCAGGATATCAATTTCTTCGTTGTACCGAAAAAGGTATACGAAGGTCACGAGCGGGAAAATATCCTGATCGGGGCAGGACAGTATCAGCTGGAATCCGTGGATGAATCCGCAGGAATAGTCCATCTGGTGGCTAACGATCACTATATGCTTGGGAGCCCTGTGAAGAAATATATTGATTTTGTTTGGAAATGAGGTAGTGAAAGTGAAATATAAGAAACTGCGCTTGAAAACAACTACGCAGGCCCTTGACTATATGGGAGCCATAGCGATGGACTTAGGACTCGAGGGCTTTGAGATAGAGGATAATGTTCCTTTGACCGCTGAGGAGAAGGCGAGTATGTTTATAGACATATTGCCTGAACTGCCGCCGGATGAGGGGGTAGCCTATGTTTCATTTTATGTGGAGCCGGATACGGACGAAGCTGAATTGGAAGGCCGTCTGCGCGATGAAGCTGCTGACTATGCCGGATTCTGTGATTTCGGCGAGATGAGCCTGGAGGTTTCACTGACTGATGAGAACGACTGGATCAATAACTGGAAGGAGTTTTTTAAACCCTTCAGGATCGATGAACAGATCGTGATCAAGCCTACATGGGAAGCTTATACACCGGAGGAAGGGCATGAAGGAGACCTCGTTATAGAGATAGACCCGGGGACCGCTTTTGGAACAGGAGCTCATGAAACCACGAAGCTGTGCATTCTGGCTCTGAAAAAATACCTTAAAGGGGCGGAAAGAGTACTGGATATCGGCTGCGGAAGCGGTATCCTTTCCATTGCGGCGTTAAAGCTGGGAGCGGCCTTTGCCGTCGGGATAGATGTGGACCGGATCGCGGTTGATATGTCGCTTGAAAACGCTGAAGTGAACCATATCAATGCGGTGATAAAGGACGATCTGTCAGATTTTAAGAGTATTACCGGAGAAAATGTGACTGACGGAAATAACGGGGATGTTTTAAGGGCTGTCTTCTCCTGTGGAAATGTGATCTCGGATGAGAGTTATGCCGGGAAAGCCGCTGAAATCTTTCGGGGCGGCGCCGACATCGTAGTCGCCAATATCCTTGCGGACGTGATCATTCCGCTTTCGGCTGTTGTGCCTGGGATGTTGAAGAAAGGCGGGGTATTTATCAGCTCCGGGATCATAAATACAAAGGAGGAGGCTGTGAAGGAAGCTCTGAAAGCAAACGGGTTTGAAGTCGCGGAAGTGATGAGGATGAATGATTGGGTGAGTGTAATTGGTACCTGCAAGTAGACGACAGCATCATGAAGGTACTTACTTTGTAAAATAGTTATTATTTTTATGTACAATTATCCGGCTTGCAGATCCAATTATGCTGGATGGGATTGAGAGCAGTTTCCGATTTATTAAATCCCGATATTTTTAGTAGGATAAAAAGGTTTTGTGCCAACGTTAGTATACGTTGGAATGGAGGTATATATGTACCACTTCTATACTGACAGGTCAAATATATACGATGATCATATCCTGCTGGATGGGGCGGATGTGAATCATATACGGAATGTGCTGCGGATGAGGGATGGGGAAGAGGTTATCATCTGCGACAAAGAGGGGATAGATCATTACTGCAGGATTGACGGGAATGATGGGGGAAGGCTAAAGCTTTCCATTTTGAAAAGCGGATCGAATGAAGCAGAACTTGCGACAAAGCTGGTGCTGTATCAGGGGATTCCTAAGAAGGATAAGCTGGAGCTGATCATACAGAAGGCTGTGGAGCTGGGAGCATTCGAGATAGTGCCGGTGATGACGAAGCGCGTGATCGTGAAGGAGGGCGAGGCATCGAAGGAAGCCAGAAAGCTTGAAAGGCTGAACCAGATAGCCAAAAGCGCCGCTGAGCAGTCGGGACGCGGGATAATTCCGAGGGTAAGGCCAATGATCGGTTTTAGTGAAGCCGTGGAGGAAAGCAGGAAGCTGGACAAATGTCTGATACCTTATGAGAACGCAGATAATTCTGCTTCCGGCATGGAGTTTACAAGGCAGGCGATAAAAGCGCTCAAAGGCATGGATAGCGCAGGGATCTTTATCGGGCCGGAGGGCGGCTTCGAGGAGGAAGAGGTGAAGCTGGCCGTGGATAACAATGCAGTCCCCATAAGCCTTGGAAAAAGGATTCTTAGGACCGAAACCGCGGGACTTGCGGTTCTATCCATGATCATGTATGAGCTTGGGTAATTGTTTTTTTATTGTAACTATTCAGAACCCCCTCACATGAGCAAAAAAATGACTTCTTTTTATGATGTGATAGTCATTTTTTGTGACTTGCGACAGGAACCGGCTTGCCGGTTCTCGATGCGAGGTGGGAGGCTCTGAATAGTTACGTAAGAAAGAGGTACATATAGTGGAATGCTACTTCGATAACGCCGCTACCACGAAGGTTTCAGATGCGGCGATAAAGGCGATGGATACGGTGATGAGCCGCGATTTTGGCAATCCGTCCTCTAAGCATATAAAGGGAATGGAGGCGGAAAGATATATTAAAGACGCCGCTTCGGCTATCGCAGCAAGCCTGCGCTGCAAGGATAAGGAGATCGTCTTTACCTCGGGCGGGAGCGAGAGCAACAACATGGCGCTCATAGGCGCGGCTCTTGCTCATAAAAGAGACGGGGATCACATCATTACTTCATCTTTCGAACACCCTTCGGTATATAACCCGCTGCTTTCACTTGAAGATTTTGGATTCAAGACGGATTTTGCGCCTGTAGACAGCTTGGGACATATAGATTTGGAGAAACTTGTCGATATGGTGACTGATAAGACCATACTGGTTTCTGTTATGTATGTCAATAATGAGATCGGCGCGGTGCAGGATATTGCGGCGATTTCCAAGGCGATAAAGAGCAAAAATCCAAAAGTCATTTTCCACGTGGACGCTATACAGGCGTATGGGAAGTTCAGTATCAATCCTGTGAAGGAAGGCATCGACCTGATGAGCGTGAGTTCCCACAAACTGCATGGTCCGAAGGGCTGCGGATTTCTATATATCAAAGACGGTGTGAGGATAAAGCCGCTTATTTATGGCGGCGGCCAGCAGAAAGACAGACGAAGCGGTACCGAGAACGTGCCCGCGATAGCAGGGCTGAAGGTAGCTGTGGATGAAGTTTATACGGGCTTTGATGAAAGGATAAACAGGCTGTATGAATTGAAGACTGATTTTATCAGAAAGGTTCTTGACGTGCCGGGGGCACATGTGAACGGAGTGTTTGAAGCATGCCCGGATTTAGAGGAAACGGTCAGAAGGACCGCTCCCCATATCGTGAGCGTTAGTTTTGATAACATCAAGGCCGAGGTGCTGCTCCATGCGCTGGAGGAAAAGGGCATATATGTAAGCTCAGGTTCCGCGTGTTCATCAAACCATCCCGGGATCAGCGGTACCTTGAAGGCTATAGGAGTGCCGGACAAGCTCCTGGATTCCACCCTGCGCTTCAGTTTTTGCGGCGAAAATACTCATGAACAGGTAGATTACTGCATTGAGTGCCTGAAGGAGCTGGTGCCGAAGTACGCCAGGTTTTCCCGAAGATGATCCCGTCATACAAAGAAGTCTTTTTTTGCTAAGATGGCAGATCAGTTTGATACTTTCGATGTGATGGGGTGGTCGAAGCGAAAACTATAGCTTTCGATTCGAGAGAATTGTATAATTACGTCAGACAGCATAAATCCAGGCGGTCAAGAGGAGGGCGGTCTATATGGTAGATCTTTATAACGAAAAAAAGCAGAAAACCGCGGTCGCCCTCGGGTTTGAACCGGGCGATGAGGCACCGAAGATAATTGCCACAGGTAAAGGGCATTTGGCAGACAAGATCATAGAGGGAGCCAGGGAAGCCAACGTACCGATCCATAAGGACGCAAAACTGGCCGAAACATTGTCCAAGCTCGATTTTGGCGAGTATATTCCGCCTGAACTCTACGAGGTGGTGGTAGAGGTGCTGATGTATGTTGATAAAGTCGATGCTATCAAGTCGAAGATGAAATAAATTGAATAAAAGGGGTGTGATATTATAAATAAACGTCAGATCGGCATCGAGGGCGAGACTAAAGCCTGCGCATACCTGCGTGACCACGGCTACAGGATAGTTAAGAAAAACTTCTTCTGTAAAGCCGGCGAGATAGATATTATTGCCTATGATGGCGAATACCTGTGCTTTATCGAGGTTAAGTTCAGGGCAGACCTTTCTGAAGGGTATCCGGAAGAAGCCGTTGATGAACGCAAGATCCGCCGTATATCTAAGAGCGCGCTGTATTATCTGAATATGTGCGGTCTGGATGAAACCACACCCTGCAGGTTTGATGTCATTTCGATATTGGGAGACGGGGTAACTCTGATCAAAAACGCGTTTGACGCGGTATACACATAAGCATAGAAAAATACAGACTCTATTCGTGCAGCGCGTAATCTGTGTCATCGTCGATTAGCTCGAGCATGCAGCGGGCTATTTCCGGGTCAAACTGGGTTCCGGCATTCTTTTCGATCTCCGAACGGACGATGGCTTGCGGCATATAAGAACGGTAGCTGCGGTTGGAGGTCATGGCATCGTAACTGTCGGCAACAGAGATGATGCGCGCGAAGAACGGGATATCGTTTCCTGCCCGGCCATCGGGGTAACCCTTACCGTCAAATCTCTCGTGATGCCATCTTGCCCCTATGGACAGGTCAGGCCGGCTCTTGATCTCCGCCAGTATGTCGTACCCAAGGCAGGGATGGGTCTTGACCACGTCGTACTCATCATCGGTTAGCTTGTCAGGGCTGTTGATGATAGAACTGGGAACACCGATCTTGCCTATGTCGTGCAGGAGTCCCATGTAATACACATTTTCACAGTCCTCTTCGGACATTCCCATTTTGGCTGCGAGCATACGCGAATACTTTGCGAAGCGGACCGAATGCCCTCTGGTATATTCGTCTTTTGCATCGATAGTGTGGGCGAGCGCCTCCATAACCTCGACGGACAGGGTCTTAACCTCATTTTTCGCCTTGATGGCTTCACCGGTCGCATTTATATTTTTGATTATGACATAAAATGTCCAAATGAACAGATACATGATCAGTATCGAAAAACTCTGGAGTATGATCGCCGCCTGACCGTTCAGGAAATCAGCTATTGTCATTACGATACTGCTATACAGCAGGATGAACAGCATAGGAGGGATGACGAAGATCTTCCAGTCCGTGTCATGAGGGCGGTCTATCAGGTTTGACAGGTTTTTGATATGAAGAAGGTAAAACAGTATTATGCCGATGATCATCAGAATATTGAACCCGATGCCCAGGGCGGAACGTAAGACGAGGTTATCGGAAACCGATTGCGGAACTGTGATCCCAAAGAACAGATTCATGAAAACTCCGAAGATCAGATACACGAACAGCACAAGAGAACGGTTTTTTATCTTCATGTGCTTCGAGAACCGCCATGCGAACAGCAGGATAAAGAGCAGAAAGAGGATTCCGGTTATGGAATAGGCGACCAGCATTTCCTGCAGGTTATCAAGCTTGCTGTAACGCTTGTAATAATCGGAGCCCGCGATAAGTGAAGCAACTGTAATAACCAGGCCGGAAAAAAAAGCCGATAATAAATAGCTGAATATAGGGTTTGTTAAAAATATCGCCAGGAAGAAGGGGATCTTCTTCATGTCATTCTTGTAAAAACATTTATAAATTGAAACAAAAAAAATGAAAAAGATCGTGATATAGAATCCATCATCGGTAATATTATAGATGATATTCAAAACGTCAGCCATTTGTTTCACTCCTCGTGGAAGTCATTTTAATTTATAATACCACTTTTTCATAAAAAAACAATAATAAGGTATTAATACCTGAGAAAGGAAATAAAGATCATGAACATGTTTAAAAAATTTGTGGCATTAATGCTGGCTGTTGTTTTGGCGGCCTGCTTGTTTGAGAGTGCAGGCGACATCCGGGCACATGCCGCGGAAAAACTTAAGAAGCCGGTCATTACCGATATTTCCGTTATCGATAACGGAACCGGTGTGCAGCTGGTCGTTCCGAATATCAACGTAGATTATGATGTGAAAAGATCCGGCTATACTGTCTATATGAAAAAGAATAAGGAAAAGAAGTTCAAAGAAGTTATTTTTTATGAAAAATATAGGATTGTATCTGATGAATCAGTGCTGAAAGTTACAAACCTGACAAATGGCTCTTATCAATTCAAGATTAGGAGTTATGCGGTCGTAGATGGAAAAGTGATCTACAGTCCTTACAGCAAGGTAAAAAGTGTTAATGTTGCCTACGGGGATGAGTGGTTTGAGAATGTGGAAGATATGGCTGCATCCAAATGGCCGGGACTTAAAAAACTTGCAGACAAAGGATTGATAGGCATAAACGCCCCGCAAAGGGATATCATAAAGCTTGGAAAATGGGAATGCGAGGCATATCCTTGTATTA
>JAILRI010000060.1 GCA_024698555.1 Lachnospiraceae bacterium | reverse complement strand
CCCCCGCGATAAGCATCAGGAATACGTATGCAAAGCTCCACGAGAGGATGCTGATCAGAAGCATCGCAGTAAAGGAGCATCCCAGGATCACGCAGGGGATCATCAGCTTTTTCATCTTTCTGAACATATTGACTGCGGCATCGAGAATAAGTATTCCCACCGCCATTCTGATACCCTTGAACGCGTTCGCGATCCATGTGATCTTGATAAAGGAGTCAAGAAAGATCGAGATCAGGTAGATGATGATAAACGACGGCAGCACCACGCCGAACGTGGCCGCTATAGCCCCCCATATGCCCTTCTGCTTGTAGCCGACATATGTGGCGCAGTTGATCGCTATCGGTCCCGGAGTGGATTCCGCGATCACTGTGATGTTCATCATCTCATCGTGCGTGATCCATTTCTTCTTCTCGACGCAGATGTTCTCAATGATCGAGATCATCGCATATCCGCCGCCGAACGTGAATAATCCGATCTTCGCAAATGTGAGAAATATGGTAAGTATCATCAAAACATTTTCTCCCTGAGGTATCTTGTTCCTGCGTGTGCGCTCCTTCTGCTGTACCTTTGACATAAGCGACCCCCGGCAGCATTGCGCCCGGATCCGTCGCGGGACGTGCAGTCCCGGCCGCCCTTAAAACGTCAACCCCTCGATGATACTGGACGATGCCCATGGCATCAATGCAAACCAGGTGCTGGCAGGCGTACCGTCAGGATACTTCTCGGTCAGAAGGCCTCTGCAAAAACAGAATCGCTCTGACATCCAGCCGGGTCCTCCGTAATCATATTCCCGCTCATATGTATTGAAGGTCTGGAGGCTCCATTTCACGGTGTCTTCAAGCCTTGAACGGACATATCTGTCATCCCTGGAGTCAACGTAATACCTCATCTCGGGTATGACAGTGCTCGACATGGGATGAATGTGGGGATTGGCAACCGATGTGATGCTGCCTCCGCACGAAGACCATCCTATCCTGCTGAGCGGTGATACCGAAACAGGCGTATTGTAGGAAAGCTTGAAGCTGAATTCATAATCAAGGGCATCCTTCATATGATCCAGATAATGCTCCTCAGCCGTGATCTCATGAAGGATCCGGACCGCGCGGATATAAGCCAGTATGCCTTCGTCATCCACTGCCTTGTCCGTATCGAGCGGGCCTCCGTAGCACTCGCATTTCGCTACAAAAACATCATAATAATGCTGCTCACTCTTTTTCAGGATGTCGAGGTATTCCCTGTCCTGCATGATAAGTTCATACAACGCGGTCGCCGCAAGGCACCATGCCCCGCCCATCGAATCATATTCAAGCCCCGCACCTGTACTCTCGGAAAAGGAAAACGGATATTCATTGTCCGAATTCAGTTCCGAGTTCATCCTGCGTATCACCGGAGCCGCAAAGGAGATCCAGTTATCATGCCTCAGATTGCGTTCCTTCTTCTCCGAAAGGTATGCCTTAAGAATATAGTATACGGCCTGGCCGTTTAAATACGAGCTGTGGCCGCCGCTGTGCATTCCGTTATACCACCAGCCGTAAACAGACCACCTGCCGTCTTCCACGGCATCATATAAGAGGCCGGAGTCCTTATTATAGCTGTTCCGGACGACATTATCAATAAATGAGAGGCTTTGGCTCCGCGCCGCATCATCCTTCAGCCGGTTTGCAGCAAAAAGCATCGGAACCGCAACCGCAAGTCCGTTGGTCCATGAAAGCGAGCCGATCTTATTAAAGCGCGGCCCGTTTTCCCGGTCATACACAAAGCCCGAATACATCTTGTCTTCTTCAAGCCAGGCATTATCCCTGATTGCACCACTGAGAAGTGACAGGGCCTTAACCTCATCCATGCCCGGTATGCTTCTGGGGCACTCATGATAATGGTCGTAAACGTCCGTAATGGCCCTGTAGATCGCGCGTTCATCCTCTCCGTTGTAATCGTATATGATGATGGGAAACTCTATTGTCCCGCCCGCCCTGATGCAGAAAGAATTACTTTCATCGACCGCTTCTCTTTCAAGTACATTTGCGGTCTGAACGAACAGCCAGGGTGCATCCTCATAGCCGAGAGTATAGCCTGCGCTGACTCTGCCGTCATCATTAATGCTGCAGCTGAAGCCGCCGAACTGGAGAAACGACGCACCTTGTGGCTTCCTCACGCCTTCCTCAAACGATACGGGCACGGGCCTTTCACCATCTTTTACCCAATACGGCGGCGCGGCGATCCCCTGCACATGTCCCTTATCATAAACGAGGCTCACGGGTTCCGCAAGTCTGTCGCTCCTGGTCATGAAAAACTCGGATTCGGGCCTGCCTGCGGGATTTCTTTTTATTCGCGGAAAGGCCTTTCTGCCGGAGGAGGGCTTTTCTGCGGTGTTGGTATTATACATGAAGCCCGGCATGAAAAACTTCGGTTCCCCGGCATTTATCATGAGCTTCAGATGAATGACTCCCCTGAAATCCCCGTCGGAAGTATTGGATATTCTGACCTTCACTTCGGAAGAAACAGGGTTCACATTACCCTTATTCCCGAACAGCTCCATCCGAAGGCCGAATGTGTCACACGGATAATAGTCACATTCCCCGCTGTGCGCTCTTCTCGCAACACACGCGATATTGTCTTTATTCATTGAGTCTCCTTTATCTCCTATTCCTGATCCCCGAATGGACCTCCGAACAGGGTGATGCTCTTATATCCAGGTAACCGGATTCCTCTTTCTCAAGTGGGATGCGGTTCGGAAGCCTGCTGTCAGGATACCCGAGTATCAGTTTTTTCGCTCCCGGATTCCTTAGCACCCGGAGCATTCACAACTCCATATATACCAAGCAGGATTATCACGCAGAAAAGCAGCCCCAACAGCGAGAAGGGCTCATGCAAAAAGACTGCACCGGCAAATACAGAGATGGCCGTGGTGAAATTTGCAAATATCGAAGTCTGCGCAACACTCAGCCCGGTAAGCGTATAGTTTGATAAGAAAAAGCTGATAACAGAACAGCATACCCCAAGAAATAGTATCGGGAGGATATACTCCGGATTCTTCAGTGGAATAAAGTACTCCCTGATATTTCCCCGGACAGAAACCAGAGCCGGTATCGTGAACGCCAGAGCGCCGACGCATATCATCGAATAGGCACGCTCAAACGGGGTGAAGCGCGGCGCGATATTTCGCCCCAGAAGAAGGTAGGCAGCCGCCGAGCAGACCGCAACCACGAGCCCAACCACACCGATCCAGTCAAGGCTTCCGCTGTTCTTTGTAAGCATCCCTATTCCGATCACGCCTCCGACCGAAAAAATGCTGAAAACAAATTGCCTGACACTTGGTTTTTCTCCCAGAACAGGGAT
Source organism: Lachnospiraceae bacterium (assembly GCA_024698555.1). Taxonomy (GTDB): domain Bacteria; phylum Bacillota; class Clostridia; order Lachnospirales; family Lachnospiraceae; genus RUG11977. The sequence goes on along the minus strand of JAILRI010000060.1, from coordinate 8,077 downwards.
GGCGGCAAGACTTGATACTATCGGTATAAGCGCGATCATCACCCCGGAAAATATCGTACTTGAATGAAGGATGCCGTACTGTTCCCCAAAAAAGTAAATGACCGGCTGAAACAGGCCAAGCAGAATAAGCGGCAGCAAGGGCTTCCCCTTAAGATGGCAGTCTCCGAGCGGTGTAAAGCACAGTACGGTCATGACCAGAAAAGCCAGTACAAAGCGGTGGCTGAGCACTGTAAATACTGCGGCAATACCCAACGCCGTCCGTGATGCCATAAAACTCATTCCCCAGAAGAAATAGCAGACTATCGCTGATATGACAGCCTTTCTTTTTGTAACACTGTTCTGACTCATTGCCTTAAACTCCTTTGCGCCACTGAAACGCTGTTCTGGGCTCACCGTTCTTCAGATTACCTTCTCCCTTCATTAACCGGCCCCTTCAAGCCATAAATAACATTCTTATCCGACTACAGGCCCTCCACATATACCACGCCGGGTATGTCACCGATACTCTGGAAAAGCTCCTCGTGATCTCTCTTGACCTTAGATCTTAAGCTCACGATATACGCATGCCTTTCTTCCTGAATGGATGACTCATATTCGGTTCTGATATTCTCGATCTCAAGTCCCATCGACCTGATCTTGCGCATAAAATCCCCGAGGCTGATCTCTTTCGAGAGTTCAACGTAGGTCTCGACGACCTTGCTGTGACTGCGCATCTGATGATCCCAGCGGTGAATAATTGAAAGAACGAGGAAAATAACCAGTCCGCCGAGTATGGCGGCCTCATACAGACCAACGCCGACAGCCAGTCCCACAGCCGCCGAAGCCCATAAGCCCGCAGCCGTTGTAAGTCCCTTGATCTGATTTCTCCTTGTCACCACTATGGTTCCTGCGCCGAGGAAACCGATTCCGCTCACGACCTGAGCGCCCATTCTCACGGGATCGCCGGTCTTGAAAACCTGAAAGATATACTGGTTTGTAAGCATGATCAGGCACGAGCCCACGCACACCAGCATATAGGTTCTGAGTCCCGCGGGCCTGTTCTTCATGCCGCGCTCAAAGCCGATAATGCCGCCGAGCAGAACAGCCACAGCGATCCTGACCGCGATTGCCAGGTAAGTAACCTCTCGTATCTCCATAACAAAACCCCTTCTTACTGTTTTCACAGATCTCATCCATTATCATTATAACATAAAATGAGACCGTTTCCATAGTCAGGCATTTTTGCAGAGATCATTGATGATCTCGCCTGCCATGATCAATCCGGCAACCGACGGCACAAAAGCCGTCGACCCGGGGATTGACCTTCTTTTCGTACCCTCTCTTGCTGTATCCGAAGAAGAACCGGCAGACATATCTTCAAGCGGACTGATGGGCGGTTCCTTGGAATACACCACCTTCAGTGATGTGATCCCCCGCCTTTTGCACTCGCGCCTCATGACCTTCGCAAGCGGACATATCGAGGTCTCGTAGAGGTCCGCAACCTCAAAGGCCGCAGGATTGACCTTATTCCCCGCTCCCATGGACGAGATCACAGGAACTCCGGCTTTCTTCGCGTTCTCAATGATCGTCAGCTTTCCCGTTACCGTATCGATCGCGTCCACCACATAATCATACTCGCGAAAGTCAAACTGATCCTGTGTTTCCGGCAGATAAAACGTCTTATAGGTTCTGACTTCGCAATCCGGCGAAATCTCCTTTATTCTTTCCTCCGCCACGTCGACCTTATACCGGCCGATTGTCTTTGTTGTAGCAAGGATCTGCCTGTTGATATTGGTGATGCAGACCTTGTCGTCATCTATCAGGTCCAGCGCCCCTATTCCGGAGCGTGCAAGCGCCTCCACGACATATCCTCCTACCCCGCCGACTCCAAACACGGCAACCCTGCAGGAAGCCAGATACTTCATTGCTTCCTCTCCGTATAAAAGCTGCGTTCTCGCAAACTGATCTGACATTAAAACACCCTTTCGTTATGTAAAGAAATGGAAGATCCTTTCGAATCTTCCAAGCCTGATATTCATCAAGGACTTTTTCAAGCCTCCGCTGCTTTGGATAGCGTTGATCGTGATCGCTTTATTCTGCACGATGGTCTATCTGACGGCGTTTGGATTTGTGGAATGAGGCAGTTCGGGGTATAAGGTCCTTTATTCTCCTCTCCTGCTTCTGATATCCGCAATGGTATTGGTTATCATGTTGAGGGCCAGCTTCTGGACTTCCTTGTTCTTGCCCAGGGAACGGACAAGCTCCAAGGCGCTGCCGAGCTTTGTTTCCGTCAGGTCTGTAAGTGTTAGTGCTCCCGTGGAGGTCATGATCTGGAAAAAGTCGTCGATAAACGCTTCCCGGTCCGCCTGGCTCATGCCGGAAAGCGTCTCTGCCATGGCTTTCCCGAACCTGGCGCTGTTCGGGTTCAGCGCTTCCGCGCGAACAAAGCGATTGCAGAACACCTTCCATGTAAACCCGTCATGTGCCTTGACGCCAAAGCTGTCGCAGGCGATGACCTCCTGGGTATTTCCCTTGGAAAGCAGCATTCCGACAATCGCATTCTTCGGGATCAGCGAATGCACCTTGGGCAGGATCCGCAAATACCCTTCATTTTTCAAAAAAGCATCCTGAAAACCGGGCCCGTCGAAATCGTATACGGCCGCAATCCGCGCCTGAAGCTCCTCCGGAAGCATTGACGAAGCATAAACTGCAAGATTCCCGCCCTTGGAATGGCCGCAAACGATCACATCGCCGTCAAAGGTGTCCAGTACCCATCTGAGATAGGCCAACGCATCTTCCTGCGCCGGAATGGTCTCCATGACGGACATATGAAAGTTCTCTTTCCAAGCAAAGATATTGTCATCGGTCCCGCGGAACGTGACAACCCGGTGTCCGTCCGGAATGCGGATCGTCAGTGCCGAGAACTGCTCAGTATTTTCAAAGTCGCTGGTCCTTCGAAATCCGGAGAGCATCAGAGGCTGAAAACGCGGCAGCATCGGGAGGCGGTAAAAGCTTGTCAGTATCTGCGGTGACGCTGCGGCACCAAGGGGATTGTTTCCTTCCTTCGCCCGGTAAGCTTCAACGACCTCGGTCAGCGCAGTCTCCCGCGAACCGGCGCTCACAAGACACGTCAGATCCGGACACCCTATCTTCGATATCAGATAATAATCCACTTCGTTGGCCGGATCGATCTGAAAGCTCAGATCTCCGCGCCAGTCCAGATAGTCCGATATGAACGCCATATCATAACCTCCCTGTATCGAAAAGCATCAGCAATTCAGTCTATAAACATCACACTCATCAAATACCCCGTCATAAACAAATCCGTTCTTCTCCGCGATATGCTTGGTGACCTCTTGCTCAGGGTCGCACTCGATCACCATGTTCTTCCCTTCCTGTCTGGCCCTGTCGATCATGAGCTTTGTCAGTTTTGATGCGTATCCCTTGCCCCACTCCTGCTTATTGAGCAGCCAGCCCAGTTCAACAGAATCATCCTCATAATCGTGATAAATTACATAGCCTATGTACTTTCCGTTATCGTCCTCAGCCGCATAAACCAGCGGCGGATCCGAAAGAGCAACATCATGAAGAAACTCCCTTGTCTGATCAAGGGAATAGACCGGCTCGATGTATTTCATTACATCCGGATCCGACAATGTCCCATACAAGTTCATCAGATCCGATTCATTAAATGCCCTGATATTCATATCAACTCTCCCTCCAAATTCCTATCTTGTCAAATCCCGTTTTATGGCAGAGATTAAGATAAGTACTTTTTTTCATTCGTTTCTGAAATGAAGAAATGAAAGTATCCCGACGGGCAGAAAATATACACACCACGCAACAAGAGCTGCCCTGCCGCCTATTCCGCTGCCGCCGGAGGACATCCTTGTGAACACTCCCGTCATCGGCATGAACGTGCAGCAGAAGTAGAACACTCCGTGTATCATCATCAACGCTCTGAGCCACTTATCCGTCTTGTTCCCCGGCTTAATTGACAGTCCCGTGAAGAAGGTGGAAAGTGCCATCACACCGTAGCCGAGCAGATCGTAATTGAAGATAAGCCCGAGCCTTCCGAATTCCAGCAGATTCGCCGCTTGTTCATTCAGCACTTCGTTTTTTACGGTAGTCAGCTGTGAAAAATAAACAAGCATAATAAAGGTACCGTACACCGCTGCAAGGATCAAGCCGATATTTGCGGCGACTTTGCGGTCATCTTCGCACTCGTTATGCAGGCCTGCCGTCATCATGATAAACCCTATCGGCAGAATCAGGCAGACAAAGTAGCTGCCCATGGAGAAATCGATTATCAGAAATAATGCAAACAGAAAAACTGTCACTGTTACGATTGCCGATCCTGCTTTAGATATCATCTTGTTCAAATCTATTAACTCCCTTTCCTGCAAATTCGAGTAAATCCAATGCTTCTGAAAAGAAGCTGCACGAAGCAGCTTCTTTCAGTGAAAAGTTCTTCATTGTACTGAAGGTCTGATAATCACGCACATTTCATACCGGGAACTATCACACTAATGTAACCTTCTCCTTCGGAAGCATTTTAATCAGCATTTCTTCCAGCTGCTCCGGATAGATAGGCTTTGTCAGATAGTCTGTAAATCCGGCCGAGATATATTGCTCCCTGGCACCTGATATCGCATCCGCCGTAAGGCAGATCACCGGCGTGTTCAGGTTGGGACCGGAAGCCTGAGCCCTAAGCTCGTGCAGCGTTTCGGTACCGTTCTTTCCGGGCATCATATGATCAAGGAATATAAGATCATATGCTTTCTCCGCTGCTTTTCTAAGGCACTCATCTCCGCTTTCCGCAGTATCCGTGTTTATTTCAGTGTTTTTGATAAGCAGGCTGAATACGGTAAGATTAAGCATGTTGTCATCAACCACAAGAATATTGGCTTCCGGAGCATGCAGGCTTTCCTTATACTTTTCCTTTGTCTTCTGCCTCTGTTTGTAGGACTGCTCATAATCGCCGATAGGCTCCCATGAAACGACGCCCTGTTCAAGGTCGAAGAAGAACGTTGAACCCTTGCCGTATGTGCTTTCCACCTCGAGCTCACTTCCCATCATATCAAGGAAGCTCTTGGTTATGCTCATTCCGAGTCCCGTACCTTCAATATTGCGATTTCGCTTTTCTTCTATCCTCTCAAACTTCGCAAAGAGCTTCTGCATATCTTCGGGCTTGATTCCTATTCCCGTATCAGTAACGGAAACTCTGATCACAGCCTTGTTATTAAATCTGTCCGTCGTCTTACACGAGAGCTTGAATGTCACGCTTCCTTTTTCAGTGTATTTGGCTGCGTTTGTGAGTATATTTGTAATGACCTGCTTGATGCGGATCTCATCGCCATGCAGAGTTTTGGGCAGCGAACCGTCAATATCGAGCTTAAATTCAAGCCCCTTTGCATCTGTTCTGATAGAGATAATATTGGTAAGATCATGAACAAGACCGCAAACATCATAATCGACCGGTATAATTTCGATCTTGCCCGCTTCTATCTTGGAAAAATCAAGTATGTCATTTACAAGACCGAGCAGAGTATTTCCTGCGGATTTGACGTTTTCCGCGTAAGAAAGGATCGTCTGGTCCTCAGACTCTCTGAGAATCATCTCGTTCATGCCGAGAACCGCATTTATAGGAGTGCGGATCTCATGTGACATATTCGAAAGGAATGATGACTTCGCCTCGCTTGCTGCGATGGCACGCTCCGACATATCTATCAGCCGGTCGCGCTCTCTCTTTTCCTGATCAATATCCTCAGCCAGCCACAAAAGGTGTGTGGGCTGTCCGTCTTCATCCCTGTTTGAGACGATAAACCTGCCTCTTCGCCACAGCTTCTGCTTATTCATGTACTCGATAGCTATTGTATCGATGTAGCGCAGCCTGTATTTGAGAGTTGATATATTTACAAATCTGAGTACCTCGTTGATATGTTCCTCGTCGGTGACACTCGTCATGACCATGTTGATCATCTCCTGCGGATTGATACGCGTGTTCCCGACTAAATCTGTGACAGGCTTGCTGCGGGCGGTTATCTCCTTGAATGTGTTTGTAGTAGCGTCAAGCTCATAAACCGTCATATAGATATTGGCGATAGCTGAGATTGTATTCATCTGTTCCTTCAGCTTAGCTTCGCTTTCAGCGATGGTTTTGAACTGTTCTATCAGCTTACGATAGTGGTCAGACATGATCTTGCAAAGGCTGAAACCGGCAACAGTCATTACTATGGTTTCAACAGTGAATCCTCCAAGTCTGCCTAAAAAATACGCCAGAGGTGAGTCGAAATCAATTCTTAATGCCGTGAAATAAGCTGCAGTCTGCCATGTTGCAAATGCCATGAAACCGTAATTGGCGATCGCCGCAGAAAAATACAGTTTGAAATCACAGAACTGCAGAGCCAGCATAGGTACCAAAAACCATGTGACATAAACAGTAAGGTGGGTACTGTTAAGGAGAAGAAGCGCACCCTCTATAGCAAGGAGCGAGATAAAACTGGCGAGGAATGAGTCCTCATGACGCTGCATCAGGATCTTTTGAATGATAGTCAGAACAAGTATGTAACCCGTGATATAAATTGCCGCATTAAATGTAACGCCCATGAATAAGCCAAGTTTTACCATTATGGCTATCAACGGACCAATAATGAGCATTATTCTCATGACAACGGCAAACTGTCTATTGATCGCTTTTCTGTTTTCCTTCAGGAACTCATCAAAGCTTTCTACTTTTCCACTGCTTATGATCTGTTCTTGCGCTTTCAAATCCGGCTCCTCCGATAAATGTCTAAGTCAGCTTTGCATCAGTGTATTTATTATACGATATGTATATGGCGTTGCATAGTAGGTATCTATATTCATTTTTTAATCACACTACAATCGCTGCAGCAAATGATAAAATGCTCCGGCCATTGAAGATGATTCAATAATCTTCGGGTCTGTCCACGAATCAAAAGGTTTTGAGTTCTCCCGCGCCGACTTCAACGTAACTCCCATTGACTTCAAGGCAGATCGTCATAGCTGAAGGATTAAATACAAAACTGTTGTCTGCAGCAAACTGAAGACGCTTTGCGGCATCCATGTAATCTATGAACTGGATGTTGGTGCAATACCAGATATCATCCCTGCCACCCATGTATTCACAGAACCTTTCGATCACTTCCCAGTTGTTCTGCATGGCAAACTCATAGCTGTGTCCCCAAATGTACATGAGCTTAAGATACTGTTTTTTCTTGAAATTCACGAAATACTCCGCTTTGTTCATAAGCTCGGGATCACTGTGGTGAGCCGTGGGATTCCACTCAAGAGGGTCAGAAGGAAGACCAAAACCCGGAGCAGCGTTAACGGTCCTTGCATAGGCAATGCCAAGCTGCTTAAAGAGTGTTTTGATCTCGGATGAATAGGAGCCGTTGGGATATGCATGACCTCTGACAGGTTTACCGATAAGTGATTCAAGACCTTTCCTGTCTTCCATTATCTCAAAAGCCACCTCGGTAAGAGGACAGCGCTCAATGGTAGGGTGGGTGCAGCAATGTGTGGCAACCTCGTGATTCTTATATGTTTCACGGACTTTTTCTTTCCCGACACGGGGATGAGCGTCCTCATAGAGCGTGTTATCCATGAGACCGTAGTTTAAGTTGAAAGTACCTTTGATTCCGTTAGCATCAAAGATATCGATAAGACGGAGATCCTCCTGCTTGCCGTCGTCGTAGCTCATGGTGAGAGCCTTTGCTTTGGCTTCGGGATACGTAATGTAGATTTTGTTAATCATATTTCCTCCAACGCAAAACAATTAATAACTAATATGATTTTATATCATATCCCTTGAAAAATCACCATTTTAATAGCTGAAGCCCGAAAAGAGCGCAAAAAAGAACACGAGATGTCTCGTGTTCTTTAAACTATACGTTATTCAGTTATCTTGCGATATCATGTTCCGGCGCTCGTCCCTTTTTTGACAGGAATCCAGAGTTCGCAAAACAGATCATCATGTCCACTGTCAAAATACAGTTCATAATCGGTCTCTTCAGATGCTTCGTATCCGGACTGCGGCAAGAACTCTTTATAGAACTGGGTCCATGTCTTGGCTATG
>JAILRI010000054.1 GCA_024698555.1 Lachnospiraceae bacterium | reverse complement strand
TGGACCGAATGCTTGACGGCTTTAGCGATAGCACACGCCTGAAAGCCTCGCCGTAGCCCGCTACGTCTGCGTTTTCAGACATGTACTCTCGGGCAAGCATTCGGCGCATTAGTCCAGTTATTTCGCGATCGATGTACTAGTAGCCTGAGAAGCAGGCGGCTCGCGACAGGAACCGCAACGCGGTTCTCGATTGCGTATGTGGGGTGGCGGGGGTGTGAATAGTAACTGTAATTTTGCAGGAATAAAAAATAATACGGAGGATAGAAAAATGCCAGAACAAAACGGCGGAAGACAAAAGAATGTTACAGGTACCGGCAGCGGCGTACATGTTAACGGACAGGGACTGGGAACAGGTCCTGTTGGAAGCGGCAGCGCCAGACCCGGTGGAAGCGGAAGACCGCAGGGACCTTCTTCGGGAGGACCCGCACACTCGTCAGGTTCAGGAGTTACCAGAGGCAAGGGAGGGCTGTTCCCCATCATTGCAATCGTGGCTGTTCTGCTGCTGGGTGGCGGAGGCGGTCTGGCCGGACTTTTGGGCGGTGGAGGCTCATCATCCGGTACCAATCAAAGCGGCAGCAACGATACGAATATCGTCGGCAGCCTTATGGGCGGCGGTTCGTCCAGTCTCAACCTTGGTAATCTGGGAAGCCTGATCTCTTCAGGCTTTGGTTCCAATATGCTGTCAACTGTATCGGGAACCAGCAAGGACTGGGTTACTTCCAAAAACACCGGATCACTGAATAACGATGTCAGCAAAGAAGCACGCAATAAATACACTTCGATCAAGGGCGGCGGCAAGGATACCGTCACCATGATGGTCTATATGTGCGGCACCGATCTGGAGAGCAAATACGGAATGGCTACAAATGATCTTAATGAGATGATGAAGGCAACTATCTCGGATAAGATCAATATCATTGTATACACCGGCGGATGCAGCAAGTGGAAGACTAACGGCATAAGTACAAATACCAACCAGATATACAAGGTTACTTCCGGCAGGATGACCTGTCTTGAAGACAATATGGGCAACAAGGCCATGACCGATCCGGCCACTCTGACCGGTTTTATCGATTATTGCTCCAAGAACTACAAGGCTGACCGTAATATCCTGATATTCTGGGACCACGGCGGCGGATCGCTTTCCGGATACGGCTATGACGAGACTCATAAGTCTTCCGGCTCCATGAATCTGGCCGGTATCAATACCGCGCTTAAAAATGCCGGTATCAAATACGACTTTATCGGCTTTGACGCGTGTCTAATGGCTACCGTGGAAACCGACCTGATGCTGTCGGCTTATGCTGACTATGTGATCGCCTCGGAAGAGACCGAGCCGGGAGTGGGCTGGTATTACACCAACTGGCTGACCGCGCTTTCAAAGGATACCTCGATGCCTACCACCCAGATAGGCAAAATGATCATCGATGATTTTGTGGATGAGTGCGCGAGGACCTGCGCGGGTCAGGAGACCACACTTTCCCTGGTGGATCTTGCCGAGCTTTCCAAGACTATACCCGATGATTTCAAGGCATTTTCAAAGAGTACCACCAAACTCATCACCGATAAGAAATATGAAACGGTTTCCGACGCAAGGAGCGGATCGAGGGAGTTTAACGCTTCTTCACCGATAGATCAGATCGATCTGGTAAATTTCTGTCTCAATATGGGTACGAAAGAGGGTAAGGAACTTGCCGATACTCTGCTGGGCGCGGTAAAATATAACAGAACTTCGTCCAATATGACGAACGCCTACGGTATCTCGATCTACTTCCCTTATAAAAAGCCTTCTCAGGGTAAACTGAACAGTGCGGAGAAGGTGTACGATCAGATCGGTCTGGATGACGAGTATACAAAGTGCATACAGGAATTTGCCGGAGTACAGAGCGCGGGAGTTACGGCCGGGCAGGCCAATGGCGGCTTCGGAATCGATTCGCTGCTCGGAACTTCTTCAGGTGACACTTTTTCATCACTGATAGATATGTTCGGCAGTACCTCTTCAGGCAACAGTTCGGGCGCAAGCGGTCTGTTGGGACTTTTAGGCGGCCAAACTCCATCCGGAGGAAGCTCCTCGAGCAGTGATCTGCTGGGATTATTCGGCTCACTTATCGATACCAGCGGAAGAGCCTTAAATAACGAGGATCTTGCCGGGTATGTAAGCGAGAATATGCTGGATGCTTCGAAGCTTACCTGGTCCAGTGATCTGGACGGTAAAAAATACATGCATCTGGACGCTTCAGACTGGGCTCTCATTCACAGTGTCGATCTGAATATATTTGTGGATGACGGCAAGGGATATGTGGATATGGGTCTGGACACGCTCTACAGCATTGATGACTACGGCAATCTGATCGCGGATACAGACGGAACCTGGCTGCATTTTGACGATCAGCCCGTTGCGTTTTATCATGTTGATACCACGGGAAATACTATTAAGGGCAAGGTTCCGGCGCTTCTTAACGGCGAGAGGGTCAATATCATCGTGCTTATTGACTATAATACCGGCAAGGCACGTATTGCCGGCGCGGAACCCGTTTATGACCAGTCTGTTACCGAAACCGAGTTCAGGGGACTTGTGGAGCTTAAAAACGGTGATAAGATAGATCTGATCTGCGATTATTATGATTATGACGGCAACTATCAGGACAGCTACCGGCTTGGCAGACAGATAACCGTTAACGGAGAGATAAATGTAAGCGATAAGTACCTGGGAGAAAAGTTCATCGGAATGTATAAACTGACTGATATCTACAACGGCTGCTATTGGACGGAAAGATTTACAAAATAAGTAACAAATGTTTAAAATAAAGAGAAAAAGTGCTTGACTTTCAATAATCGGTATGGTATTCTCTTTCAGTATGCCGCACAATGAGGGTCGAAGTCTGTCTGTTTATCATGCGGGCAGCCCCAAATTTGGCGAGTTTTTCAGACAGGAGGATGTCTTTATGTACGCAGTTATTGCAACCGGAGGTAAGCAGTACAAGGTTTCGGAAGGCGATGTGATCAAGGTTGAGAAGCTTGGGATCGCTGCCGGCGAGACAGTTACTTTCGATCAGGTTCTTGTTGTAAATGACGGTTCACTCAAGGTAGGTAATCCTACTGTGAACGGCGCTACCGTTTCCGCTTCTGTAGTGGAAGAGGGCAAGTTCCGCAAGGTGATCGTTTACAGATACAAGAATAAGACCGGTTACCACAAGAAAAACGGCCATAGACAGGCTTTCACCAAGGTAAAGATCGATAAGATCAACGCATAATTACCTGAAAAACTTGAGGTTAAGCATGATTCGTGTGTGTTTTAAGTATGATGCGGACAATACTCCCGTAGCGTTCAAATGCGAAGGCCATGCCGGTTTTGCGCGCAAAGGGAAGGATATAGTCTGTGCCGCGCTTTCGATTTTGACGATCAATACTGTCAATTCGATAGAGTCGTTAACTGATGACGCGTTTATACTTGATCAGAACCCTGAGAACGGATACATGTACTTCAGATTCGGCGATGATGTTGTGCCGGGACGGGATTCTCTGCTTCTGCTGAAGAGTTTCGAGCTCGGAGTAAGACAGTTATCCGCCGAAAACAAAGCTTTTATTTCAATCACAGAATGGGAGGTGTAGGTCATGTTAAGGCTGAACTTACAGTTTTTTGCTCATAAAAAGGGCGTTGGTTCCACCAAGAACGGCAGAGATTCCGAGTCAAAGCGTCTTGGACCGAAGCGTGCTGACGGTCAGTTCGTTAAAGCCGGCAATATCCTTTACACGCAGCGCGGTACAAGGATCCATCCCGGTCTCAATGTAGGTCGTGGCAACAACGATTCGCTGTATGCACTCGTTGACGGCACATTAAGATTCGAGAGGAAGGGCAGAGACAAGAAGCAGGCTAGCGTTTATCCGGTAGCTGAGGCTTAAGATTTGCTTGTATTCTTTATGGCGGAGCTTGTAAAGGCTCCGCTGTTGTTTGTTATGGGTTATAGTAACTATTCAAAACCCCCACCTCGCATTCGCAAAAAATGACTGTGAAATATCATTATGATGTCATTTTTTTGCTCATGTACAGGGGGCGGGGTTTAACTTGAGTTACCTTGGAGGAATCATGTTTTCAGACACAGCTAGGATATATATTCGTTCCGGCAAGGGCGGGGACGGACACGTAAGCTTCAGAAGAGAGAAGTTTGTTCCTGACGGCGGTCCTGACGGCGGTGACGGCGGAAAGGGCGGCGATGTGATCTTTGAGGTTGATAAGGGACTGAATACACTCAATGATTACAGATACCGTCATAAATTTACCGCTCAGAACGGTGAAGACGGCAAGAACAAAAGATGCAGCGGGGCAAACGGAGAGGACCTGATCCTTAAGGTTCCCGAGGGTACTGTTATCCGCGAGGCGTCCAGCGGCAAGGTAGTGGCGGATTTGAGCCACAATAACCTGCGTCAGGTCATATTAAAGGGCGGACGCGGCGGTAAGGGCAATATGCACTACGCAACCTCTACCATGCAGGCGCCTAAGTACGCCCAGCCCGGTGTTCCTGCCCAGGAGCTGGAATGTGTGCTGGAGCTGAAGGTTATCGCGGATGTCGGTCTCGTCGGTTTCCCGAACGTAGGTAAATCCACGCTTCTTTCAAGGGTTACAAATGCCGATCCCAAGATCGCCAATTATCATTTTACTACCCTTAATCCCAATCTGGGCGTAGTGGACTTGGGCGACAGGAAGGGCTTTGTGATGGCTGACATTCCCGGTCTTATAGAGGGAGCCAGCGAAGGAGCCGGATTGGGTCACGAGTTCTTAAAGCATATCGAGCGTACCAGGGTACTTATCCATATTGTGGACGGAGCATCGGTGGAAGGCAGGGATCCCATTGAGGATATAGCCAAGATCAATGATGAACTGCGCCTGTTTAATCCGTCACTTATGGATAAACCGCAGGTGATCGCTGCCAATAAAATGGACGCGGTCGATGAAGAAACTCAAAATGAGATATTTGAAAAGCTGAAGGCCGAATTTGAGCCGAAAGGGATCAAAGTGTTCATTATTTCCGCCGTAAGCGGAGCGGGTGTTAAAGAGCTGCTATATCATGTTTATGATATGCTGCAGGGCATGGATCAGACACCAGTCGTTTATGAGCCTGAGTTTGTTTACGAACAGGACAGCGGAGCCAATCTGCCGTTTACGGTAACCTATGATGAGGAAGAACATGAATATGTGGTAGAAGGTCCACGTATAGAGAGGATGCTTGGATATACGAATCTCGAGTCTGAGAAGGGCTTTGACTTTTTCCAGAAATTCCTTAAGGATAACGGAATACTTGATGAACTTGAAAAGCTCGGCATACAGGAAAAGGATACGGTCCGTCTTTACGGATGGAGTTTTGAGTATTACAGAGAATAGCCGGTTAAGGAGCGTATATAGATGTTAACTACTAAACAGCGGGCTTATTTAAAGAGCCTCGCAATGAATACCGAACCTGTGTATCAGATCGGTAAGAACTCGATCACACCCGAATTTGTGGAGGGTATTATCGAATGCCTTGAAAAAAGAGAACTGGTCAAGATATCTGTCCTGAAAAACTGTTCGGATGATCCGGGGGAGCTTGCGCATATCCTTTCCGAACGTACTCACAGCGAAGTGGTACAGGTGATAGGCAAGAAGATCGTTCTGTATAAGGAATCAAAAGAACACAAAAAGATAGAACTGCCAAGATCAAAGGGAAACGCTGTGTAAAGAGTGATAAAGCGGATAGGGAGTTTACATCAATGACTAAGACAGGCATCCTGGGAGGAACATTTAACCCGATACATATTTCACATCTGATGATAGCTAAAACGGCAAAAGAAGACTTAGGGCTCGACCGTGTGCTGGTCATGCCTTCAAAAAGACCGCCGCATAAGGAAAACAAAGGGATCGCGTCAGATGCGCAGAGACTTGAGATGACGGGAATGGCGATCCGGGATCTGGAGGGTTTTGAGCTTTCGACCCTGGAAACGGAGCGTGAAAGTGAATATACCTATACCTCCGATACTCTTAAGGAGCTTAAAAGCATATATCCCGATGACAGGTTTTATTTTATTATCGGCGGTGATTCGCTGGAATATTTTCATACCTGGCATGAACCGGAAGTTATCTTACGCAACTGTGTGCTTGTCGCCACAGGCAGGGCAAGCGTTGACGGAAGCCGCATAAAGGGAAGGATCAGGGAGCTTACAAGGCAGTTTTCGGATGACGGTTTTGTTCCCGAAATAATATATGTTCAGCCTCCGCAGATGGATGTATCGTCTTATCTGATCAGGAAGCTGATCTCATATGACATGCCGGCAACAGGAATGCTGCACAGGGAAGTGGAACGGTACATAGCGGACAACGGACTGTACCTGTCTGAGCAGTTCGAAGCGATCAAAAAAAGCCTTGAGCAAAAGCTGAAACCGTCAAGATACGAGCATACACTGAATGTTGCCAAAACTGCGGCCAGACTGGCACTTATCCACGGAGTCGATTCGGATAAGGCATATCTGGCAGGTCTTCTTCATGACTGCGCCAAATATATGGATGATGAAACGATGCTTGCGGAGGGCGAGGCCAAATGTCCGGATCTGGATGAGTTCGACCGCGGGTCCATACAGCTTATTCATGCGAAGCTGGGCGCGGTATATGCCCGGGAACAGTATGGAATTGATGATACCGATATTTTGAATTCGATCAGATACCACACTACAGGACGTCCGGATATGAGCCGGCTTGAGGAGATTATTTATATCGCGGATTATATCGAGCCGGGACGAAGCAGGGAAGATAAAGCCAGGCAGCAAGAGCTCGAGCTTGCCCGATCGATGGCGACTTATGATATCAAAGGTACTATGCGGTTCATTTTAAAATGTACTTACGATTATCTGAACTCGCCACTGAACAGATATCCAATAAGTCCCATGACACTGAAGGCTTATGATTTTTACGAAAAAATCAAGTGAAATGCCGGGAGCGGTTTTTGAACGGTAATAAAAGGTATATACAGGCAAAAAGGGGGAAAGATATGGCAAAGAAAATAAAACTTAACGCCGTCGACATGGTCAGGCTTATATACAAGGCTATGGATGACAAGAAGGCTGAGGATATTAAGATACTTGACATAGGCGGCATTTCAACCATTGCTGATTATTTTATAATATGCAGCGCGGGTAATTCCACACAGTTGGAAGCGGTCATAGACAATATCGCGGAGACTCTGGGGCGTGAAGGCGTGCTTTCTAAACGTACCGAGGGTGGCAGAGGAAGCGGCTGGGTCCTCATGGACTACGGGGATGTGGTGGTTCATGTATTTTCAAAGGATGACAGGCTTTTCTATGATCTGGAAAGGATCTGGCGTGACGGAAAAAGCGTGGATATTAAGGAATTACCGATACAACCGGCGAAATAAGTCGCCGGTTGTTTTTTTGGATGATTTAAAAAAAGAACTTTGATTTTTATACTTGCTGTGATATAATTAATGTGTATGCATTTTCTCTCGCGGAGGGAATGCGAGGTTTAATGTGGATAAAAAAAGCAATATTTGCGAAACAGGCGGAAAACTTACTATAAAGGAGATGCCTGAGGACGAACGTCCGTATGAAAAATGTGAGAAATACGGTCCTGCTGCCCTGACAGATGCCGAACTGCTGGCTGTAGTCATCAAAAGCGGTACCCAAAATGAAAGAGCCGTGGATCTTGCATACAGGGTTCTGAAGCTGAATCCGGTCTATACCGGGATCAATTGTCTGTTTCATCTCTCTATGCCTGATCTGAAGCAGATAGGCGGCATCGGAAGGGTCAAAGCCATACAGCTGGTGTGCGTCGCGGAGCTTTCGAGACGCATGAACAGGGCTGAGACTCTCTGCAATGTAAATTTTTCCGAAGCGGAGCAGACTGCGAAGTATTACATGGAATACTTAAGGCATATGGAACATGAAGAGGTTCATGCCGCGTTTTTGGATGTAAAGATGAAGCTGCTTACCAGCGAATGCGTCTTTAAGGGGGCGCTGTCCAAATCACTGCTCGAACCGCGTGAAGTATTTTCACTGGCTCTTAAGTATAATGCGGCAGGTATTATACTTGCGCATAATCATCCGTCGGGGGATCCCACGCCGAGTCCTGAAGATGTGGCTTCCACCAATCGTATCAGGGCATGCGGCGAGTATCTGGGGATCAGGCTGTATGACCACATCGTGATAGGGCAGAACCGTTATGTGAGCATGAAAGAACTGGGGATCATCTAAAAAATCAACCGGAGGTTATTTACCACTATGTCTAAAGTTTTCGGGATCGACCTTGGAACAAGGGCACTCAAGATCTACAAAAAAAATGAAGGTGTTGTCTATGACGCCAAGAATATCCTGGCCATTGCTGATGCCAACAGGATCATTGCGATAGGAGACGAGGCGTTTGATATGTTCGGCAAGGCACCTTCGAACATAGAGGTTACATACCCGGTGCAGTACGGTGTCATCGCTGACATCAAGAATATGCAGAGCCTCTTAAATCTTGTTTTCGAGAAGCTTGCCGAGACTCACGGAAAGCTTAACGGCGCGGAGTTTATTGTCACTGCCCCTACCGATATCACCGAGGTTGAAAAGAAGGCTTTCATAGACCTGGTAGCCAATACAAACATCAAACCCAGGAAAGTCCGCATTGCCGAACGTCCGGTAGCAGACGCCCTTGGCGCTGGTCTCAATGTGACAGATGCTGCGGGTGTCATGGTAGTGGATATCGGCGCGGATACAACCGAGGTTTCGGTCCTTTCACTCGGAGGCATAGTGCTTTCGAGACTGATCCCCGTCGGCGGCAATAAGTTCGATGAGGACATAATCAGCAACGTAAAGAAAAAATACAATCTGTTTATCGGCAATAAGACAGCCGAGGTGATCAAGATCGCCCTGGCTACCGCTGTTGCGCCTTCAGAGGACGCAATACAGACCATAAAGGTCTTTGGTCGCGATGTAGTCAGCGGACTTCCGGTTGAAAAGGAGATCGATTCACTGTTCGTCTATGAATCGATCGCGGAGCATCTGCATAACATAGTCGATTCCGTCAAAATGATCCTGGAACACACGCCGCCGGAGATCGCTTCGGATATCATAGATTCCGGTATTTATGTGACCGGAGGTTCGGCACAGATCCATGATCTTAAGGAACTGCTCAGTCAGGAGACGGAGCTGGGCATCAATATCTGCAATGATTCCGCCAATACGGTGGCTTTGGGACTCGGCAAGATCATTGAAGAGCCTGCGTATGATTCGCTGGCTTATGTGCTGAAGCAGGCAAATTACAAGGATTGATGAAATTACACAATAATGGGACATAGAAGCAGGAACCGTAACAGGTTCAAGAAGAAAAGGGATGTTAATCCCAAATATCTGCTTGGGACGTTATTTGTTTTGTGTCTTGTGCTCATTTTCACCAGCTACAGATACAGGGAAAGGTTTGCTCCCGCGAGGATATTCGTGAACAATACCATAACCCCCATGCAGAACGGAATAAAGACTATCGGCAGTATGATCTCCGAGCGTTTCAGGATTTTTTCGGATATAGACAAGCTGATAGAGGACAATGAGAGATTACAGGAAGAAGTAGACGGGCTGAAGGTTGAAAACCAGCTTCTGATACAGCAGATCTATGATACCAATACCTTCAGGGAACTGTATGAGCTGGATAACAGATACTCGCAGTTTGAAAAGAAGGCTGCCCGTATCATCAGCCGCGAGCCAAACAGCTACTGCAATGTGTTTATCATAGACAAGGGTACTGACGACGGTATCGCCGTGGATATGAACGTTATCGCCGGAAACGGACTGGCCGGTATCGTTACCGATGTAGGCAGCAACTGGGCCAAGGTAAGATCCATAATCGATGATGATTCAAAAGTCAGCGGAATGTTCCTTAAATCGTCCGACACGTGCATTGTTTCGGGCAATCTGGAGCTGCTGGACAAGGGATACATTGATGTTTCCATGATAAACCTTAACGCTCAGGTTTACGACAATTATGAGGTCGTGACATCATATATCAGCGACAAATATCTTCCCGGCATTCTGGTGGGTTATGTGAGCAATATCAGGATCGACGCCAGTACCATGGCTAAGGAGGCATATCTGATCCCTGTTGTTGATTTTCAGCATCTCGAAGCGGTCCTGGTGATCACACAGCTGAAGGAACAGCTGGATGATCTGGATGAGGTGATATCGCATGATAATTAGAACACTCGCGATACTCGTACAGGCTTTGCTCCTGTATCTGATGCAGACTTCGGTGTTTACGGCTTTTGAACTGGCAGGAGTCGTTCCCGACCTGATGATCATACTGGTGGTCGCCGTCGCGTATATGCGGGGCTCCAACAAGGGTATGCTCGCGGGAACAGTCTGCGGTCTGCTCATGGATCTTACATACGGAAAAGTGATAGGGCTTTTTGCCCTTATGTACATGTTCATAGGCTTTATATCGGGCTTCGCCCATAAGATCTATGACGAGAGCGACTATACCATACCGGTATTTCTGGTGGGAATATCGGAGTTTTTGTATAATCTGTTTTATTATGTTTTCTTTTACTTCCTGGAGGGCAGGCTGAATGTCGGATACTATATATTCCGCTTCATGATACCGCGTGTCATCTATACGGTACTGGTTTCTCTTTTGCTCTACAGGCTGCTCAATCTGGAAAACATATTGTTCGGGAGACTTGACGGGGAATGATTTATTATTATATATGGGAGAGGATCAAGGGCTTCTTCAAGTCAAAATTCGTGTATCTGACCATAGTTACCGTCATCATGTTTTCAGCCCTTTTAGGCAGGATCTACAGTCTGCAGATACTTAAGACCGGAGCGGCTGAAGGACAGGACGCGGGGCAGGGGGCATATAAGACCGTCCAGATGCGTTATTATGACAGTACACGCGGTAATATATACGACAAAAACGGCAATCTGCTGGCGTATAATGTTTCAAGCTATAATCTGGTGCTTGGCAATTCGGCGCTTCTTACGAAGAACTCCGAAAAAAATGCCATGCTCTATCACCTGATACAGATCATAGAAGAAAACGGCCACGAGGTTGAGGTCGGCTTCGCGATCGAGCAGAATGAAAGAGGAGAGCTTGTTTTCAATATTTCCGGCAATTCTCTTCTTCGTTTTAAGAAGAATGCTTACGGCCTGACTTCAGTTTCAAAGCTTAGTGAAGAACAGCGGAACGCTTCGGCGCAGGAATTATTTGATTTTATGCGTTACGGCAATAAGGTTTCGCCCATGTTCGGTATTTCGGATGAGTACAGCCTTGAAGATACCTTGAAGATCATGGCTCTCAGATACGAGCTGTTTACGATAGTTCCTCAGTATGCCCAGTTTACGATATGTACCGATATCGATGACAATATGATAGCGGCTGTGATGGAAAACTCGGCAGAACTCAGGGGCGTGGAGGTCAAACAGGTAATGTCCAGGATCTACAACGACAGCCTGTATTTTGCCCATATTCTCGGCTATGTGGGAACTGCGAACGAAGATGAGATCGATGCCATGAACTTAGGCCTCGATGATCCTGTCTATAATACTTCGGATATCGTGGGCAAGACCGGCATTGAGAAGGAGATGGATACAGTCCTGAGGGGAACCAAGGGGATCACCGAGCTGTCCTTAAGCTCGGCAGGCAAGGTCGTTTCATCCAAGACCCAATCCAGCCCCGTTGCAGGCAATGATATTTACCTTACCATCGACAGGGAACTGCAGATAGCCTGTTATCATATCCTTGAAAACAATATCGCCGCCATACTTAAGTCCAAGATCGTGAATTCCATGAGCTACGGCGGCAAAGGTTCATCCGCGAGCAAGATCACCATACCGATCTACGAGGTATATTATTCCTTCATTGACAACGGTCTGATCGATATCCAGCATTTTTACGCCGATGATGCCACAGAGCTGGAAAGGAAGACTTATGAGTCCTTTGTTTCCAAAAGGGCCGCAGTCCTTGACAAACTGGATGAGATCCTTTCTTATGACGCTCCCGTTGCCGGGAGCAAGCTAACCGAGGAATATGACGGTTATATCAGCTACATTCACTCGAAGCTCCGTTCCGACAAGATCCTTCTCAAAGATCTGATCAATGAGAAGGATGCCACATATATCAAATACACCGAGGGCAGGATCTCTCTTTCGGAGTACCTGCAGTACGCGATAGATATGCAGTGGGTCGATCTGGGACTTCTCGGTATAGGTGATGATTACAATACCAACGAGGAAGTTTACCGGAAGCTGAAAGCCTATATATTTGAGAGGCTTGAAGGCGACGAGGATTTTGAAAAGATGCTTTACCGCGTCATGATATTTTCCTTCAGGATATCGGGACGCGACATGTGCCTCCTTCTGTATGATCAGGGAGTTCTCGAGTACAATGAAAATGATTACAGAAAGCTGTTAAACGGAAGGATAGGCGCGTATAATTTTGTTATAGAAAAGCTCACAAGCCTGGAGATATCCCCCGGTATGCTGGCGCTTGAGCCCTGCAGCGGTTCGATAGTGATCACGGATGTCAGGTCCGGAGATGTTCTGGCCATGGTCACTTATCCGAGCTATGACAACAATAAGCTGGCAAACCGTATTGACTGGGATTATTACAGCAGTCTGCTCGAGAACAAAGCGACCCCTCTCCTGAACAGGGCTACACAGCAGATGACCGCTACGGGTTCCACCTTTAAGCCTCTGATGAGCCTTGCGGGTCTTGGCGAAGGGATCATTACGACCAGTACAAAGATTCAGGACAAGGGCATTTTCGAAGAAGTCGATCCTTCGCCCAAATGCTGGAAGTACCCCGGTAATCACGGGTGGATCAATCTTACACAGGCTATACAGCATTCCTGCAACTACTTTTTCTATACTCTCGGATATCAGATGGCTCTTGACGGAAGCGGGGAGTACAGTGACTCGCTGGGTATTTCGAAGATTCAGAAATACGCTTCGATGTTCGGGCTTTCGACCAAATCGGGGGTGGAGGTGCCTGAGACCATGCCTTCCATTTCCAGTATAGACGCGGTCCGTACCTCCATAGGTTACTACCATAACTTCTCACCCGTGCAGATATCCAGGTATGTAACGGCCATCGCCAACAGGGGAACGGTCTATAACATGACCATAGTTGATAAACTTGTCGATAAGGATGAAAATATAGTTGTAGATAATTCGGCTACGGTGTATAATGACATAGATATGTATACGAATGAGGAGTGGAGTGCCGTTCAGAAGGGTATGTACGATGTGGTAAACACCGGCGCCAACAACCTGAACCATCTGTATGGAGATTTAGGGTTTAAGGTGGCCGGAAAGACAGGTACCGCGCAGGTTTCACTTACACATCCGAGCCACGGTCTGTTTGTTTCCTTCGCTCCTTTTTCAGCGCCGGAGGTTTCGGTCACCGTGGTCCTTCCTAACGGTTATGCTTCAGCCAACGCGGCCAAGCTCGCCCGCGAGGTTTACGGCCTGTATTTTAACGAAGAAAATAAAGAAGCACTCCTTTCGGGAGATCTGACCACTACGAATGTTACCAGTATTTCAGTTTCAGATTAAATGACGCACAGGTCAAATTGACAAATGCTCAGAGGTTAGTCATATGGATAATTCCGTTGTTATCAAGGGCAACAAAAACGGTATCACTTTGCTGCTCGATCCCAAGCTTGATTTTGAGACCCTAAAGGAAAAGATAGCCGTCAAGTTCAGGGATTCCGCCAGAATATGGGGCGACCATAAGGTGGCCATTGCATTTCAGGGAAGAGATCTGACAGATGCGGAACAGGTCGAGGTTCTTGACGTCATCGGTCAGAATTCCAGCCTTGATGTTATATGTGTTCTTTCAGACGATGATACCCAGTCGAAGAATTTCACCGAGGCTATCGATGAAACTCTGATGGATCGTTCCGGCAATTCGGCTGTTTTTTACAAAGGTATCATCAGAGGCGGAGAGATAGTTGAAAAGGATAAGAGCATCATTGTTCTGGGTGATGTCAATCCCAACGCGAATATCATCTCCGAGGGCAACATCGTCATACTCGGATCGCTGAAAGGTACGGCATGTGCCGGGTCTTCCGGCAATCATAACGCGTTTATCTTCGCGCTGGACATGCAGCCTTCACAGCTGCGTATCGCCGATACCATCGCGCGAAGCGCGGACGCCAGTGAAGGAAAGACCGGTTCCACCGGACCGATGCTTGCATATCTCGATCATGAAAATATCTGCATAGAACCGGTAAGTAAAAAAGCGATAGGGAATATAAACCTCAGACCCGGGATCGTGTGAATATTATAATAAACGACAAAATAAACAAAATTAAAACCATAACAGGGAGGTAGTTTTTAAGATGGGCGAAGTAATAGTTGTTACATCGGGAAAAGGAGGAGTTGGAAAGACCACCACCACTGCCAATGTTGGTACGGGACTCGCGAAACTCGACAAGAAGGTTGCGCTTATCGATACCGATATAGGTCTGCGTAATCTTGATGTGGTCATGGGTCTTGAGAACCGCATAGTTTACAACCTGGTAGACGTGGTGGAGGGAAACTGCACCATAAAGAAGGCTCTTATAAAGGATAAACGTTATCCAAATCTTTATCTGATGCCTTCAGCTCAGACCAGGGATAAGTCGGCTGTTACTCCCGATCAGATGAAACAGCTTTCCGAACAGCTTAAGAAGGAATTTGATTATGTGATCATGGACTGTCCCGCCGGTATCGAGCAGGGCTTTAAGAACGCTATAGCCGGAGCTGACAGGGCATTAGTCGTAACCACTCCCGAGGTATCGGCAGTAAGGGACGCGGATCGTATCATCGGACTTCTTGAGGCCAGCGAGATCGAGCGCACCGACCTGATCGTAAACCGTCTGCGCCCCGATATGGTCAACCGCGGCGACATGATGTCCAGCAACGATGTTGTGGACATTCTTGCGATCAATCTCATAGGCATAGTACCTGATGACGAGAATATCGTTGTCGCGACCAATAACGGTGAGCCTTTAGTAGGTGACTCGTCACTGGCAGGTCAGGCTTATATGAATATATGCCGCCGTATCATGGGAGAAGAGGTTCCTTTCCTTGATCTGACAGCCAAGAAGGGATTTTTCAGCCGTCTGTTCGGTAAGAAAAACTAGGGGGGTAGCATTATGTCATTTATGGATTTCTTCAAGAAAAAGCCCAGCTCCGGCAACAATGCCGTTAAACGTCTGCAGTTTGCCTTAGTTGCCGACAGGACCGGCTGTTCGCCCGAGATCATGGAGAAGATCAAGAACGATATTATTGAAGTTTTATCAAAGTACGTTGAAATTGACCGGGATAATCTGGACATAAATATCACTCAGACACCTGCTGAGAACGGACAGGGTAATGTGCCCGCCCTTTATGCCAATATTCCCATCAAGGAATTAAAGCGTCATTAATGAGCAATGCTAAAAGATATTTTAGAATCAATAGGCGGATTTCTATATAAGATTTTCAGCATCAAGGATTACAGCTATAAGGATTTCAATATACTGCTGCTGACGATCGTTTACGCGCTTGGATTTGTAGGAATTTATCTGATCAGCATCCTTCAGGACGAGGATGAAAATATGTATCAGAGACAGCTTGCGGTATATCTTGCCGGACTGCTGGTGGTGATCGTGCTTTCCCTGGTCAATTACCATTTTATCGGCAAGATGTTCATTCTGCTGTATCTGGCGAGCCTGGGACTGCTGCTGATATGCCGGTTCAGTAATTCACTGCCGATTTACGGCTGGTCCCATTATGATGCCAGAAGATGGATAAAGATCGGCGGCGATCCGACAGCCGGTGTTGATAACAAGGGTTTTGAATTCCAGCCGGCGGAGATCACCAAGATAGCCATGATCATTTTTCTGGCCAAGCTGTTTGATGTCTGCTACAAACACATTAAGAAGATATGGGTGATGCTGCTGGCCATGGTACTCATGGCGGCTCAGGTGCTGTTTATCCTTATACAGCCGGATCTGTCCACATCTATCGTACTGTTGTGCATGTTCGCGGTCATGCTTTTCGCTTCACATGTGCCGCTCAAATTTATACTGCCATTTGTGCTGATAGGCGTCCCTTCGGCTTACGGATTGTTCTGGTATGTACAGCAGGATTATCAGGTCCTGCTCAGACCATGGCAGCAAAACAGGATCCTGGCCATGCTTCATCCGGAGCTGTATCCGGAACTGATGTATCAGCAGACCAATGCGGCTGCGGCTATCCGGTCCGGAGGCGTTATAGGCAAACTGCTTTCCGGCGATACAGGGGTAAGGGGAACCATGTTCGTACCGGTAAAGGAGAGCGATTTCATTTTTACCGCGGTCTGCGAGGAATTTGGGTTTATCGGCGCTGTTGTAGTGATACTGCTGTATTTTTTCATGATCCTTATCATCATCAGGATCGCGAGGCGCGCCAAGGATTATCTGGGAATGATGATCGCAGTTGGAGCGGGCGCTTTGCTTGCTTTCCAGATTTTTATCAATATAGGGGTTGTGACATCTATATTACCGAATACTGGTATAGCGCTGCCTTTTATGAGCCAGGGTCTGTCGACTCTGGTCATGGATCTGATACTTATCGGGATTCTGATGAATATCAGTATGCAGCCTAAGGAAGAGAAGAAGGTTACGGTTAAAGACGAGTTCGAAGAACTCGATCTATAATGGGTACTTACGGGGGTTACAAAACTATGAATATCGGGTTTATTGCGCATGACGCGAAAAAAGTGCTCATGCAGAATTTTTGTATTGCCTACAGGGGAATTCTGGCCAAGCATACCCTGTACGCGACAGGCACCACCGGCAGGCTTATCGAAGAGGCTGCCAATGTTCCGGTACATAAGTTTCTGGCCGGACATCTGGGCGGAGAGCAGCAGTTTGGTTCGCTGGTGGAGAACAACGAGATGGATGTGGTCATTTTCTTAAGAGATCCTCTTGCTCCCAAGACTCATGAGCCCAATCTGTCGAACATTGTTCAGTTATGCGATACGCACAATATACCTATCGCGACCAATTTAGCGACGGCCGAACTGGTTATCCACGCGCTTGAGCGCGGGGATCTTGACTGGAGAGAATTGTACAGATGATATTGTTTAAAAAGGGCATGGCCTGCCTGCTATGTGTTTTTCTTGTTGTGCCGCTCTTTACCGGCTGCGCCTCGGAAGATGACAAGCATAAATATCCGGCCTCATTCTTTTACAGGGATTATGAAGCAGACACCGCCTATGTTCCGGCGTATTCGGCTTCGGGAGCGGAAACTGATCATGGTTCCGTATCATCCATTGAATTCCTGTATGAGGATATCGTCTTTGAAGACAAGGATATCATACCTGCCGGTTCATATGATTTTACGTGTACTTCCGCTGCCTGCTATGATATAGAACATACGGCCATGCTTTTTTCAAAGGATATTTTTGAAAAAGTATATCCCGCCAGCACCACCAAGCTGCTTACCGCTCTGATTGCCGTCAAATATCTCGATCTTGACAGTGTGATCACTATAGAAGAGGACAATTGCGGTATTACCACCTGGGGTGCCCAGTTGTGCGGTTTTCTGGCAGGGGATGAGCTGACTGTACGTGATATGCTATACTGTCTGCTGATCTATTCCGGCAATGACGCGGCTTTGGCGCTCGCGCTTTCCGTTTCGGGCTCCGAGAAGGAATTTGTAAAGCTCATAAATTCCGAAGCAAAGCGTATAGGCGCGATAGATACTCATTTTACCAATCCCCACGGGCTTCACGACCCTGATCATTATACCACGGCCTATGATATTTATCTGATCTTTAACGAATGTCTGAAGGATCCTTTCCTGAAGCAGATATTCACGACTAGGAGCTATACCGCTTCGGTTACCGGCAAAGACGGTGAGATCCGCAGTCTGTTCATGGAGCCGACCAATCTTTATTACGCGGGGATCTATGAGCCGCCTGCGGGAATGACCGTATACGGAGGCAAGACCGGTGTCACCAACGCAGCCGGAAACTGCCTTATCATCTACAGTGAAAACTCTTCCGGAAAAGGTTTTATTACCGAGATTTTCAATGCTTCCAGCAAGGATGTGCTTTACGGTGAAATGAACGAACTTTTGAAGATGTGCCGTTAAGTTTTGCTTGTAATTATATGGCAGATGTTCTATAATATTAACTGTAAGCAATAATCAGCGTGTCAGCAGTTTTTTGCAGCTCTGCATTGTTTGCAAATACTGTATTTTCAGAAAGGGGCGATAATTATGATACAGATAATTGCCGGCGGTAAGGGCAAGGGAAAGACCAAGATCCTTCTTGACAAGGTCAATGCCGAGGTCATCACCGCAAAAGGGAGTCTGGTATATCTTGATAAGAATACCAAGCACATGTATGAATTAAACAATAAAGTAAGACTGATCTCCGTGACGGATTACCTTATCGATATGTCTGCGGATGCTTTTTTAGGCTTTATAAGCGGCATCATCTCGCAGGATCACGATCTTGAGAAGGTATATCTGGACGGTTTTTTAAATATTACGGGACTTGAGGGAACCGATAAGGACATCACTCCGGTATTTAAGAAACTGGACGCGATTTCCGCAAAGTTCAAGGTTGATTTCGTGATAAGTATTTCACTGGAGGCTTCGCAGATCCCTGAAGAGTACAAGGACAAGGTTATTGTTTCGTTGTAAGTTGTCTATAGCCCGAAGCTTAAGGCTTCGGGCTTAATACTTTTTTCAATGGAGATCGTTCATGGCCCGGGATCAGAGAAGAAGAAACGTAGTCGGAATAGACGGCTTGGAATACCGAGAGGGTAGAAAGATAAAGAGCCCTAACAGGGGCTTTTTCAGTCATCTTACCCCGGAGGTGATCGCAGCCGCTATTCTTGCGCTTATTTTTCTGTATCTGATCATCAACGTCATGATATACAGATCCAAGAAACAGGTTTCCATTTTTGAGGTGCAGTCTCAAAGTATAGGTTACGACAAGACCTTTACAGGCATATGTATACGCAGCGAAGAGCTGGTGCGGGCCGCTGCTTCCGGATACATTAATTACTATATCGCCAACGGCGGCAAGGCTTCCAAAAACAGCATTGTTTACAGCGTGGATTCGGCAAGTACCATTTATAATACTTTGGGAGCGCAGGCAGGGGAGCTTAAGCTTTCAGAGGATGAGATCGGCAGGATCAAAAACGTGATCTACATGCGCATGAAGGATTATGACGGTTCTAACTTAAGCTGGATCGGCAGCTTTGAAAATGAGCTTAATTCAGCTATTTACGAGATAGTCAATGATAATATCCTTGACGCGGCTCTGGCATTACGGGACGGTGATTCATCCGGAACCAATTTTATCGCTTATAGAACGGAGGTCTCCGGAGTCGTATCCTATAAGGCGGACTCATTTACCGGCTTCAGCGCCGAAGACATCGACGCGGATTCATTTACCGGAAGGGATGCCGGTCAGAGGAATCTTTATTCCACAGGCCTTATAGGAGCGGGAGATGTCGTTTACAGGATATGTACCGATGATAACTGGTCGGTAGTAGTCAAGGTCAGTGAGGATTTCTATGTTGACAATCTTGAAGAACGTGAGGCGACCGTTTATCTGAACGGACACAGTACTCCGCTTACCGGTACTCTGAGGCTTTATATGCAGGGATCGGATTATTTTGCCGAGGTCACGTTCGATAAATTTATGGCAGGATATATTGATGACAGGTATGTCGATGTCCGCTTCGGGAGCGTTACCGATTCGGGTCTTAAGATACCTGTATCGTCCATTTGCGAAAAAGGCTATTATCTTGTGCCGTTATCCATGTTCGTGGATGCCGAAGGGTATAACGGACAGGTTCTGAAGCGCGAGATATATAATGTTGATACCGGAACTACTGACTATGAAAATATATATCCCGAGAAGTATTTCAGCGACGGCTATTATGCCTACATCGATATGAACGATCTGAATGAGGGCGAATACCTGTGCAATACCGATACCGGTGAACGCTCAAAGGTTGGTCTGGTCAATTATCTCGAGGGCGTTTACAATGTCAATAAGGGCTATTACGTGTTTGTTCGCATTGAAAAGATCCGTTCCAACAGCGAATACGCCATCGTAAAGAGCAATACTCCCGACGGTCTGAGGCAGTATGATCATATTGCGCTCAATTCTTCCGACGCGGTGGAGCAGGCTTTGATCTTTTGAGTTTAAATTACTATTTTTTCCGAGGTGAACATTATGCTGTCATATGATGAGATGAAGCGCAATATCGATAATATCGAGGCACGTATACAGGCTGCCTGCAAAAGAGCCGGGCGGGACAGGAGTGAAGTCACTCTCATTGCCGTAAGCAAGACCAATCCCTTAGAAGCGGTGCATACAGCCAATGACTGCGGCCTTAAGGTGTTCGGTGAGAACAGGGTTCAGGAAATGTGCTTGAAGATGGACGAGACAGATCGTGAGCTTGAATGGCATTTGATCGGACATCTTCAGACCAACAAGGTTAAATATATCATCGGCAGAACGGCTATGATCCATTCGGTGGATTCACTGAAGCTCGCGCAGGAAATAGAGAAGGAATCTGCCGCGAAAGGTGTTATCACCCCGGTCCTGATCGAAATGAACGTAGCGGAAGAGGAGTCCAAGTTCGGTGTTATCGGTGATGCTGTTTATGAACTTGTCCGCGAGATATCAGAACTAAAGCATGTATCACTGAAAGGACTTATGACGGTTGCCCCCTATACGGAGGATCCCGAATCCAACAGAAAGTATTTCAGAAAATTAAAAGATTTAAGTGTTGACATAAACTCAAAAAACATTGATAATGTTAACATGAGTGTTCTTTCAATGGGAATGACAGGAGATTTTGAAGTTGCTGTTGAAGAGGGAGCGACCCATATCAGGGTTGGCACCGGTATATTTGGAGCGCGTAATTACGAGGTTTGAACGGAGGTTAAAATGGCCAATTTTTTCAATAAGATTATCGAAACTTTGAAGCTCTCGGATGATGATGAGGCTTTTGAGGAATATGAAGAGCGAAGCTCATATGAAAAACCCCGTCAGAAGGCTTCGGGTGATCAGCGCGGCTTTTCACGCCAGTCCAAGAACAGTGCCGGTGCTTCACAGGCTTCTTCTGACAGAAAGGCAGCTCATATCCAGAGCAATTACGGAACATCGACTTATATAGAGGGGAGCAGCAACGAGAAAACCCTTCGTATGGAGCGTCCCGAGGGAAGCAAGGTAGTTCCGCTCAAGACTACCAGCTCAGGACTTGAGGTATGCGTCATGAAGCCCAAGAATCTGGATGATTCTCAGGATATCTGTGATGTTCTGCTGAGCAACTGTGTGGCCATTGTCAATCTTGAGGGGATAGATATCGCTACTTCGCAGCGTATCATGGATTTCATTTCCGGAGCCGTTTATTCCATTAACGGCAAGCTGCTTCAGATCGCGGATCTGATCTTTATAACTGCGCCCGGTTCCGTGGATATTTCGGGTGACTACAATGACATTTTGACACAAACGGGGTTTGATGTACCTATCTTGAAGTGATGAAGTGGAGGATTTATGCTTACACCTGTTGAAATTCAGAATAAAGTGTTTAAATCCGGCGGTTTAGGGTATGACAAGAAGGATGTCGATAACTACATCAAGGAGATAGTGCGTTCTTACGAGGATGTTTATCGTGAGAATATGGAGTTAAAGGATAAAGTAGGCGTTTTAAACGAAGGTATCCGCTACTACAAAAGTATTGAGAAAACTCTTCAGAAAGCGCTGATCCTGGCTGAAAAAACTGCTGAAGATACCCGTAATAACGCGAAAAAGGATGCCAAGCGCATAGAAAAAGAAGCTGTCACCAATGCGAACATTATGCTCGCGGATGCCAGAAATGAGCTGGAAAGCCTGCATCAGCAGACTATTGCGCTTATACAGCAGTACGAGAAGTATAAAGCCCAGTTCAGGAATCTCGCGAAAGCACAGATCGATCTGATCGAATCCGGAGCTTTCAGTATCAACGTTTCAAAGCTGGATGCGTTTATGTCCGAGAACAAAGTTCTCGAGCCTATCAAGACAGCTTCCGAAGAGGTTCAGAAGACTTCCGGCAAGCATGGGAAGGCAGATACCGACGCAAGGGAGGATACCGAAGATACACCTGATCCTGAGCAGGCTTCGTCAGGCGTGCATTTGTCGGATGTTGCCAATGACAACGAGGATTATACCTCCTTTGATTATCAGCTTGCAGGTCAGGAAGAGTTTGATTTTGTGGATTTAAATGATGAATGATTCGAAGTATGGCAGACTCTTAAGGATGTTCATGGCTTTGGCTGTATTTATACTGCTTGTGGCTGTTGATCAGTTCACTAAGAGACTGATCATGTTGAATATTCCGCTTACAGGCGATATAAGTGTCATCGATGGAGTCTTTAAGATTGTTTTTGTTAAAAATACAGGCGCAGCCTGGGGTATCTTTAAGGATTCGACACTGGCTCTGTCTGTTTTTTCGTGCCTGGTTCTGGCCGCGGTTGTGTTTTTCTTTTTCAGGCTCCGATGGAGTATAAAGAAACACCGGCCACTGATGATAATATGTATACTTATCTCTGCCGGTGCCGTGGGCAATCTGATCGACAGACTGTATTTACATTATGTGGTTGATTTCCTGTATTTTGAACTGATCAATTTTCCGGTGTTCAATATAGCGGACTGCTATATAACGCTGCCCATGATAGTGCTTGCGTTTATGTTTCTTTTTTACTACAAGGAAGAGGATTTTGATGGAATCTGGAGATCAAAAAAAGGAGATCCTGATAACGGTTGACAGCGGAAGTGACAATATGCGTCTCGACAGATTTGTTGCCTCGGAATACGGCGAGCTTTCGAGAACATATATACAGAAGCTGATCACTTCAGGACAGGTTCTGGTTAACAATAAACAGGAAAAATCAAGTTACTGCGTGGCCGATGGCGACGCAGTATTGCTTATTGTGCCCGAAATGACCGTGCCGGATATCATTCCTCAGGATATTCCTCTCGATATCGTCTATGAGGATGAGGATATACTGATAATCAATAAGCCCAAGGGCATGGTCGTTCATCCGGCTGCCGGCAACTATACCGGAACTCTGGTCAACGCCGT
>JAILRI010000248.1 GCA_024698555.1 Lachnospiraceae bacterium | reverse complement strand
AGGCAAAGGATAAAGGGCTTGAGTTCAATGTAAATGTTGATCCCGCGCTTCCGGATATCCTTTACGGCGATGAGATGCGCATCCGCCAGGTAGTCACCAATATCCTCAACAACGCGGTAAAATACACCGATAAAGGAAGCGTTACCCTTACTGTATCCGGCGGAAGCGGATATACCAATGAAGAGGGGCAGACCTTAGAGCTTACCTTTGCCGTAAGAGACACCGGTATAGGTATCAAAGAGGAAGACCGCAGCAGGCTGTTCGGCAAATTTGAAAGAATGGATCTGGAGCACAACAGCACTGTTGAGGGTACCGGTCTCGGACTTGCAATAACCAAGCGGCTGCTCACCATGATGGACGGCACTATAGATGTGGATAGCGAATACGGCAAAGGTTCCGTATTTACCATAAGGATTCCGCAAAGGATCGTGAAGAACGAGCCGATAGGTAATTTCCGTGAGAAATTCGAAAAGAGCCTGGAGGAGGCTT
The DNA here is from genome assembly GCA_024698555.1 of Lachnospiraceae bacterium. Taxonomy (GTDB): domain Bacteria; phylum Bacillota; class Clostridia; order Lachnospirales; family Lachnospiraceae; genus RUG11977. Next base: position 23,705 of record JAILRI010000248.1, on the reverse strand, counting down.
CGGACACCGATCTGATCTTTAAGGCGCCAGACGCATATATCCTGATAGTTGACGATACACGCATGAATCTGAATGTGGCGGTAGGACTTCTTAGGGACACCGATATCAGGGTTGATACAGCCGAAAGCGGTGCCGAGGCAATAAAGCTGGCCGCTTCGAATTCCTACGATATGATCCTGCTCGATCAGCGCATGCCCGAAATGGACGGTACAGAGACGCTTCACCGGATGAGAGAGATGGAAAAGCTGGCCGGAACGCCTATTATATGTCTTACCGCGGATGCTATTTCGGGTGCCAGGGAAAGATATGTGGAGGAAGGCTTTAACGATTATCTGTCCAAGCCGATAGATATTCTGGCGCTTATGAAAATGCTGATGAATTATCTTCCTAAAGAAAAGATAATCCCGATCACAAGCGAAGACACCCTTCCGGATACGTCATCGGACTTAAGCACGGAAAAAACGGGCGCGCTTTACAAAAAGCTGGAAGCCGCGGGGATCAACACGTCACAGGGGCTGAGCTTTTGTGCCAATGACAGTGAGTTCTATGAGGAGATGCTGTGTACATATCTGGATGCCGCGGGTACGCGCAAGAACGAACTGGAAAGCGCTATAGCGTCGGAAGACCTGCATACTTACGCCATCAAGGTGCATGCGCTTAAAAGCACATCACGCACCATCGGCGCGGAAGAGCTGTCAGAAATGGCGGCAGCGCTTGAACGCGCGGCAAACGCGGGAAATGCAGCTGAAGTAAAAACCGGACATGCCGGTCTGATGAAAAAATACGGGGAAACAGTAGATGCTATTTCTTCAGCCGGTCTGTCGGGTCAGTCGCAAACAAAAGAGGACAGCGACGATGTTCTGGAGTTTTCCCCGAATTGACTACTCAAAAAGCCCCTGCCGGATTAAAAGTCTGCAAGCCGGCGTTAGCCGTTCGCTTTGCTACGGCAGGAAGACCGCCCTGCATATAGGATTACCTTCTGAGGAGAAACGCGCTTCGTACTCAGTCATAATATTGCCGGCTGCATATTCACTGTGATGCAGGTCGCGGGTCACGTCAGATACTCTCCACCCTGCAAATAAGGCGGAGTCGAGGGAATACTCGAACAGCTTCCCGTTATCGGTCTTGAACTCTATCCGGCCGTTTGGAGCCAGTATCTGCCTGTACATATCCAGATATTTTTTGGAAGTAAGGCGTCTGTCCGCATGCCTGTCCTTGGGCCAGGGATCGGAAAAATTCAGATATATGCGCGCTACTTCGCCTTTATCGAATATATTCGGAAGTTCATCCGCGTATATCCACAGCATGAGCAGATTCGGAAGTTTCTGTTCATGCTGTTTTAATAATGCCTTATACAGAACGGAATCCGCCTTTTCGATCCCTATATAGTTGATCTCGGGATGTAAGGCAGCCAAAGTCATGATAAACTGACCTTTTCCGGTACCGATCTCTATATGCAGGGGATGTTTATTGTCGAATCGCTCTTTCCATCTGCCTTTGCAGCTTGAAGGATCATGCTCTACATATTCACTTTCCATGATAAAAGGCTCGGCCTTTGCGATATGTCTTAGACGCATGGTATTATTCTCCCTATATTGATGCGTTGAACAATGTTCAATCAAAATATAACCTATCTATTTGCCCTCAAAGATAGCACAATTATACATGATCTGTCAAGCAAGTACATCGTTTGCGCAATAAACGGGCTAAGGAAACGATGATTAAATCATCGTTTCCTTACCAGCCTCCGGCGGGTTGCGCAGAAAATCGCATAGGAAGGGGCATCGCATCAGATGATAAATCATCTAATGCGACAGCCCCTTTTTGCATATACCGTGATAGAATAAATGAGTATCAGGGGGTAACTGTACCGTTAAGGCAAAACAATTTAAAAAATTTGTTAAAGGAGATAGAAGCTTAAATAGCAGAGGAATAAGTGGATAGTATTACTTCAGGAAAAGTTTTTTTCCCGGCTTACTCCATCAGTTCCTGTACTTCGCAGTGCAGCGCGCGTGCGAGACGGACTACATAATCCACACTGGCTTTGTTTATGTTTTTCTGACGTTGTTCATAATTCTGGAGTGTTCGAAGAGGAATGCCGCTTACGGAAGAAAGTTCACTCTGGCTCATACCCAGCTTCATCCGGTATGCTTTCAGGCGGCTGATACGGGAAACATCGTTTCTAAGAGATTCCATGCGGTCAACAAATTGACGGATATCCATCTCATGATATTTTGGATACATTGACAGTACTTTGTCTATGGAGATGATCTCGTTAATATGTCTGAAACTCAGTGCTGAATACCATTGATAATGTGCAAGAGAATAGCCGACCCAGAATTCCGGACTTCTTCCGGAGAGAGCTTTATCGGTCTTTATATTAAGTTCTGCTCCGGATGTGTCGTACAGCGATTCATCATTTCCATATAATTCATAAAACAGTTCATGAACCAGTTCATTACCGGATCTGCCGGCAATATATTTTGGAGAACCGTGCTCGAGAGCTCTTGAAAGCTTGGAGTTGATGAATGCATTGTAAAAATCTTCGAGATCCAGTTTCACATCATAAACGGCATAATCCAGCATAGTACCGATTTTGTACTGTGCTTCCTGTAGGTATATTTCATTGTAAGCGTGCATCATCGGGCTTAATCTCCTCATCCAGAATATGTGTAATATATATTTCTCCCCGTTGCCACTCTTCTTTATTCATTTTTCGGTATTGCTTTCTGGCGACTTCACTGCGCGAGGTTCTTTTTGGATACCATTCATATGCGTTTACGGGTTCTGCATCGATAAAAACTATATTATCAAAAGCCTGTTTTGACTTTAATACGGTCTGTTCACCGAGCTTTCCAAGTTTCATGGCTTCAGAAAGCTGTCTTACGGAAATGGTACCGTTGAGGAAATCCTGAGCAAAGGAAAAATAGCTGTCATCCGCACGGTAACCTTGGATAATGTCATAACTTTCATAGTCTGTGCCAAACCATTTTATCAGATAAGCGTTTCCTGCCCGGGCTAAAGAAGAATCAAGTGAAAAGGCTCGATTTTGGATCAAAATAGTTATCCAGTGAAGGATACAGTATTCACGGGAGCTAAGGTTGAGAATGGTCATTCCGTCAGTATCAAGATCATAGATATTTACAAAACCGTTTCTATCTTCATCCACAGCCCATTCTCTGGCCATATCCATATCTCCGGTACAATAGAAACCCAAACCGTAATCATTATATCTTTTCCCCAAGCCAAACACGGGCTGGCCGACTCTGATATCTGACCCATGAAATAACCTGATCGCTAAGCTCATAATATTTTATCCTCCTGTGGGAGTATAGTATACTTCTTTAGGAGTATTATGTCAAGTTCTGAAAAATGTTGAATAAAACCTTCTGATTTGATATACTGTGAGAAGTGATTGTTTGATCGTAATTTCTTATATTATTTTGATATGATCACCGGGAGGTTTATTTATCATGGGGAAGATTGGAAAGAGCGGCAATGCGGGAGGACTGAAGCTCAACGTGGGCCGCACTATGCTCATAGGATTCGCGTTTTTCGGGATATTGCTGCTGTGGCAGGTATATGATTCGTGGTGTCCCACGTTCCTGACAGATATATTTGCCAGACGCATGTACGGGATCTCGTCTGCGCAGTTGAAGGCGGGCGATCCGGAGAAGATACTGAACGTGCAGTGGCTGGTGGGCATCATCATGGCCTGCGACAATCTGGCAGCGCTCATCCTGCTGCCTATATTCGGCAGTCTCTCCGACAAAACGAAGACTCCCATCGGCAAGCGCATGCCCTACATCCTTGCAGGTACCTGTGTTTCCGCCATCGCGTTCCCTTTTGTACCGCTGTTCTTCCATGAAAACAATATCCTGGGCATGGTCATCATGATGGGCGTAGTCCTGATCTTCATGATGATGTACCGCAACCCGGCAGTGGCGCTCATGCCCGATATCACACCCAAACCCTTAAGAGCGAAGGCAAACGGTCTGATCAATATCATGGGCTATATCGGCGGTGCCGTGGCAACCGTACTGGGAATATTCCTGAAGCTTTCGGATTATATCAATGCGGCAGATGAGGCACGCAAGCTCTGGATCATCGAGATCCCGTTCATCATCGCCTCCGTCATGATGGTCATTTCGGCATTTGTGCTGTTTGCGACAATTAAAGAGAATAAGATAGCCGAGGATATAAAGGACGAGCTGGCTCTCGGTGAACAGCTGGCAGCAGTCGAAACCCCTGTAGATGACGACAAGCCCATGCCGGTCAGCAACCGCAACATGCTTCTCGCCATCCTCGGAGCGGAATTCCTGTGGTTCATGTCAGACAACGCTCTGGGAACCTACATCGGCAATTACGTCATTTATTACCTGCAGTCGTCCTCCAGCGGCACCATGATCCTGACCATAGTGGGCGGACTGGCATCCGTACTGGGATTTGCGATAGCAGGCTCCATTGCGGATAAGATAGGTCGTAAATGGACTATTTCCTCGGGTCTGATCATCAGCTTTGTCGGACTGTTTTTTATGTGCTTCATCGTGCCCAGCGGCAATGCGGTAGGTCCGAACGGAGAGTACGCTTTCCCGTCGCTGGTTTACATAGTGGGACTGCTCAGAGGTTTTGGAATGGCTCTCGTGCACAACTGTTCATTCCCTATGGTCGTTGAACTGTGTTCATCAAAGAAGATCGGCAAGTTCACCGGCTTCTATTACGCGGCGAGCATGTCCGCGCAGACCGTAACTCCCATACTGCTCGGTTTTCTGTTCTTCAAGAGCGGCATGTGGAAAGCTCTTCCCATCTACTGCGCGATACTGCTCCTGCTCTCATGCACCGTATTTACGCTGTTAGTCAAGAATATCAAGGCTAGAAAGGTAGCCAACGCAAAGGGTCTGGAAGCGCTGGGCGAAGAGGACTGAAAACGCTTATCTCACAAATAAAAAGGCTGTCGCGTTTTTTGCGACAGCCTTTCTTATACCTGTTATTCGCTCTTCTTCTGTCCGGATCCTTCGCTAGCTGTATCCCCTGTTATCATAATTATTATTCTTTTCAGTGTATCAAAAAACCCGGCTCCGCCTGATACCATTTCCAGCATTTCATCGGGTAATTCGGTATCGCCGCCCAAAGCATTCATTAATTCTTCGGGATTTTTGCACTGACACACCTTTTCCTTCTGCTCATCGGAAAGTGAGTTTAAAAAAGCTTTTGCCTTTACGTTCATCTGGTCGTCCATTATAAATACCTCCTCAATGTACACCTGCTTCCCTTATTCATATTCGGGAATTTAGCTGCAGTTTTTGCCTTCTTATCAATTTATACGCAGAAAAAAATGATCCGGCAGATATTTTATTCAGAAATTTATCCTAAAGAAACGCTGATCAATTCAAAAGTTTCCTTAGAAGCCTACGGCGGGTTGCGCAGAAAACGGTAAATGACCGGTAGCTGCAACAAATAAGCTCTCGAGAAGTTTACGCCTGCGCCTCCCAGGTCATGCCCTTCGCCAGCGCGTGCGCCCGAGTTTCATCCATCGGCATGGGTTTGCCGAAATAGTAGCCCTGAGCCTTTTCACAGCCGGCTTTTTTCAGGAATTCGTAGTGCGCCTCTGTCTCAACGCCTTCGCACAGCGGCATCAGACCCATACCCTTCGCGCCCTCGATGATATAGGTCATGAGCTTCGCGGTCTTGGGATTGTGATCAAAACTGCGCAGGAAAACCATATCGAGCTTAAGTACATCGAAGGAATACTCCGTCAATGTATTCAGAGACGAGTACCCGCTGCCGAAGTCATCCAGCCATATCTGATAGCCCAGTTCGCGCATCTTGCGGCACTCATCCTTGATATGGCCGAAATTCTCGTTCATAGAGCTTTCTGTGATCTCCAGATCGAGCATGTTGCGCGGAACATCATATTTCTTTCTTATTTCTTCGACTATGCTGGAAATATCGCAAAGCTCGAAATCCATCCTCGAAAAGTTAAGCGATGCCGGTACTATGGGAAGCCCCTGTTCAATGGCCTTGCGGTAATCCCTGCATACCTGTTCTGTCACATAGGTATCGATCTTGTGGATCAGGTGAAACTGCTCCAGAGTCTCAATAAAGTCTCCGGGCGGGATCACACCGTATTGAGGATCGACCCAGCGCACCAGAGCTTCATAGCCGCAGATCTCGCCGGTCCTGACCCTGACCACGGGCTGATAGTACACTTTAATGTACTCATTATCGATAGCCTCGTCCAGATGATCGATGACATACTGCTGTTTGCGCAGCTTATCACGGAGCATTTCATCATAAATACAGTAAAAAATATCATGCCTGCCCTTGATACTGTTACAGGCAAGCCGGGCATGGTCGCAGGCAAGACCGATCTCGGTCATCCTGTCGTCCATGTGGTAAACGCCTGCTTTTATACGGACACTTCTGGCAGGATCCTTCGCATGGAGCATCTTGCGGTAAACCGTGCCCATCATGTTTATCACATCCGACTGGTCGGCTGCTATGCATACCACAAAATGATCGTCCGAAAATCTGGAACAGATGCCTTCCTTGAACTCGTCATGTATATTGCGTGCTAAGTCACAGAGCAGCTCATCGCCCTGCTTGAAGCCGTTGCGCTCGTTGAACAGTTTGAAATTCGGGATATCAAAATGAATGATGGCCAGTCCCTTACGCCTCCCGTTCGGCGTAGAAAGGAGCTTCTGCACACTTTGATAGAAAAATGACATATTGAACAGGCCGGTAAGCGGATCGGTTTCCTGATTGGAGGAAAGGATCTCGGCCTCAGCCAGGGAATTGCGGTTGCGGTTTAAGAACTCATTTTGATCCACGTCCACAATGAACACGTAGAAATAGCTCTTGCCGTCCTCAGCATGCAGCAGATGACCGAAATCCTCGATATATTTGACATCGCCCTGTTTCGTGACGATCCTGTATCTGACATAGTCATGCCTCTTCTCGCCGAAAACGGTCTGAGCCTGTATCTGGTTCTCTATATTCTGAAAATCCTCCGGGTGAACCATACCCTTGAAGGAATTGCCGGAAAAGCGCCTGAATTCGGCAAGAGTCTCGCAGCCGTAGAGCCTGACCACATTGTCTTCGACATACAGAAGCTCCTCATTTCCGCCGCTTTCGTAGATGAAGAAGCCTCCGGGAAGCTCCCGGGGCATAGTGCCGTAAACATAAGTTTTCAGTCTGTCGCGCAGGAATTCGTATCTTAAGCGCTTCTCTTCCTTTGCGAACTGGGTATATCTGTTCTGCATTACACATGTAGAATAATCGAGTTTCCTATCCCCGAACTGCTCGCTGGTCAGATCGAAGGCGCAGCCGTTTACTTCGTTGAAACAGTGGATGGTGCCGTCCTTAAGAGTGATCCCGTACACCTTTCCGCCGAAGATATCCTGGGCGAGAAAAGCCGTGATAGAGCACTGTCCGAGGGTCTTGTTCTCCTTACTCCATTTGTCGCGCATCCTCGGGGCGCAGGTGTATTTGCACCAGAGACTTGAAAGCGCGTCATACAGATCGCGAGGACTCCCAATTCCCCTGTATTCGTCCGAAACCGGCTTGCATTCAGCCTTTTCCCATCCGTAAAATGAATATTCCATATGTTGAGCCCTCCCTGGTTTTCAAGTATAACAGATAAAGGAAAAGTCTACAAGTATCAAGCACTATTTGACTTTATAACATAATTATGCTATGATTTGATACATAATTATAGCGGAGGGATGTATTATGCCACAGATTATGCCAATAAAAGAACTGAGAAATACGAATGACATATCAGATTTATGCCATGCAAGACGTGAGCCTATATTTATTACAAAGAATGGGTATGGGGATCTTGTTCTTATGAGTATTGAAACATATGAAAATATTACGGAAAATGCCAGGATAGATTCAGCTATTGCCGATTATGAGCAACATATGGTGAATGAAGAGGAACTTCTTGATGTAAAAGATGTATTGGCTTCAGCAAGGAGGAAACATCTTGGATAAGTACGACATTAAAGTTTCTCCACGAGCTGCTTCTGATATAGACGAAGTATATTGTTATATTGCAGATGTTTATAAGGATATTGGAGCGGCTGAAAAGCATGCAGACCTGTTTGAAGAAGCAATGCTGAGCCTCGGTACCTTGCCATATCGCGGAGCGGAGCGAAGAACAGGAGCTTTCGCAAATAAAGGGTATAGACAGATTTTTGTTAATAATTTTACGATCGTTTATCGGATAGACGAACAGAAAAAATGGGTTATTATTGTAACAGTCCGCTATTCAGCAGGAAGCTTTTAAGTATAGGAAACAGGGAATATGAACAGGGATTTTAAAGATGGTATAAAGGACGGGCTGCCGATAGGGCTCGGGTATCTGTCGGTATCATTTACATTCGGGATCATGGCGGCCGGTAAGGGTCTGTTCTGGTGGCAGGCAGTGCTGATCTCGCTTACCTGCCTGACCAGCGCCGGACAGCTCGCGGGCATCGGGATCATGGTGATGCCGGGACGGTATCTGGAAATGCTGATCTCGCAGCTCACGATCAACGTCAGATATTCCTTTATGTCGGTTTCACTGGCGCAGAAGGTTGAAAAGCCTTTCAGGGGCATTTACCGCTGGCTGCTGGGTTTTATTATGACAGATGAGATATATGCGGTAGCGGTATCCAAAAAGGAAGTGACGAGGGCATACTTCAGCGGACTCGGTATTCTGCCTATCATAGGCTGGACCTTCGGCACGCTTTTTGGCGTACTGATCGGATCGGTTTTGCCCGACAGACTTTTATCTGCTCTCAGCATCGCTATCTACGCGATGTTTATCGCTATCGTGATGCCCGAGATAAAAAAGAGCCGTGCGGTAGCTGTGGTCGCGGCTCTGGCAGTTGTTTTAAGCTGTGCGTTTACGTATATTCCGGGACTGAAATCAGTTCCCGCAGGCATTGCCATCAGCATCTGCGCGGTTGTGGCAGCGCTGGTCGGAGCGCTCGTTTTCCCGGTGGAGGAGGAAGCCTGACCATAAGAGCCGGAGCTAAAAAAACACTGAATAAACCTCGATGTAAAGGTTTTGGACAGTTACAAAGGAGAACAGATTTGGATACACTTCAATTTATAATATATCTCGCCATCATGGCGGGCTCCACGTACCTGATACGTGCGCTGCCCTTCGCCATGGTGCGCGAAAAGACCAAAAACCGTACGGTACGATCATTTCTGACTTATATTCCATACGCGGTACTGGCCGCCATGACCATACCGGCAGTTTTTTACGCGCCCTCGAATATGGCTGCTGCCGCGCTGGGCGTAGCTGCAGCAGTTATCATGTCGCTGGCGGGCAGGGGACTTCTGCTCACCTCGGTGGTTTCCTGTATAGTGGTGCTGGCAGCAGAGCTGGTGATAGGATAAATCTACTATTCAGCACCGAATAAGCGGTCTGTTTTATTTCAGAGGTTATATTTTCCGGCATATTGTCCGATATACTTCTCAGAGAATCTGTTATTTATTTGACAGGAGATGAGATGTATGGATAAAATCTTGCAGAAAGATATAAAAAACAGGCTTTTAGCGTGGCTGCTGGTTTTTGTTTTCTGTGCCGGGTTATGCCCGGGACTGGGAACAAAGCCGGTGAAAACTGAAGCTGCCACGAATCAGACCGTTTATCTGGAGGAAAACCTCCTGTACTGGCGTTTTGACGACGGCAAGGACAAACCGACTATCATTTTGAAAACGGATAAACTTCCGATCAATAATACCTACACGAAGAAGGTAAAGGATGGAGATGTTCCGGCTTTTTATGATGGGACGGTTTTTTTTGCTGATGAAAATCCCGGAAGTGCCAAAAACTACGGTGACACGCTGCATAATGCCGGCGTTATCGAGCCCTATAACAACGCTACAGAACTGATCCACAGAAATGCGGTCGAGAAGGACATGGCTTCGCTGTTTGAGACCTGGGGCAATATCACATACAGCAAGATATATCAGGGTTATGATATCGTAGGCGAAGTGGCCGCAACCGATGATAACGGCAGAACCATATATAGCTATACCTTACCCGCGCTGCTGACTGAGCCGGGACTTCTTACCTACACGGTTAATTATGAGGGAAACGCGATACTCATCCCTATGAATCCCCTCACTTATTATACAGATGTCCAGGGCAAACTGGTGGAAGTCGAATCCGACGGCAATGTGAAAATGCAGTACGCTGTGGAAAAGGCCGGGGTAAGCACACAAACCGCCAAGTGGATCCTGGGAACCCAGACCACTACCGTACGTCTTGAGGCTGATTATACTTATACCAGGCTGGTGCCGCTGCTGGATGGAAATTACAAGGAAAAATATTTCGGAGAATGGCAGGACAGGGTTGAGAACAGCTATTATTCTCCCGGTACCGGATCGTCACCGGGCTATACATATTATCATTCGTATCCTTTTATCAGGACTGACGAGTTTAATAAGAATATAGTCAATTCCTACCCTTTTTCAATGCAAAGCTCACAATACACCGGGTCCAAGATCATCAGTGTCTTCCAAAAGGGCAAGACCCCGAAATACGAGGAACAGTATACGGATTTCGGAATCTACGGAGATACGTCGGGTAATGATACCTGCGTTATCGGCACGGGAGATCTGAATCCGGAGTCTGACAGCACCACATACGGAGAGTATTATGAGGATTATGCCCAGTTTACTTCAAAAGTAAAAGATTATATCAACAACGTTGAGTATGACGTAGTCTCCAACTGCCCGGTAACTTCCGTGCAGGAAACCGTACATTATTACCTGGACATACCCTGCTGGATCATCAACACGGATATGTTAAAAAATGATGAGAAGGACAAAAACCTTTACATCAAGGACTATCTGAGGGATTATATCGTCACCGAGGAATTCCATTTTACCAGAGGAAAAGGCAGTTTCAAGGTAAAATACACAGACGACAACGGCTTCGTGGTCAGCGGGATCACAAGGAACACGGATTTGAACTGGCTGAAGGGAACACATATTTCAGAGGCGATCGGCGGCTATGACGGTGAGCTGATAGAATGGTGGGCCGGCAATTCAACCGTTCATAATTACACTACCCCTGCCAATATCAATAATGATATCGACGTTCTGAAATATAAGGACTTTGGTGTAACGCTATATTTCCAGGATGCGAACAAGCCCATAAAGGTGGTAAAGGTTAAGATCAGGGGCAGGTCAAAAGCGCCGGAGCTCAAGTTCAAGCAAAAGGATGAGCTTATACTCATAAATGGTTTAAAAGCCGGCTCCAGTGCTATACGTATTGCCAATACCGACGGTACCTACAGGGCGATGCCCGCAAAGGCCAGAGGATACTTTGAGACGGAGACCTACCTGCTTGATGGTGACGCCAAGAATCAGAACAAGGATTTTTACATCTACAACGGTACCAAGGATAAGCCGCTGGATCTTATGACCCTGTTTGACATGACGGACAACAGCTACTTCAATGCGCTGGAAGGAGCCTATATTGAGACTCTGAAAATACAAAAGGGTATTCCTTCCAACATTTCCGCTCTGTATGTCAATGATCAGAGGGTGTTCAGCACCGGAAGCACATCGTCGCACGATTCGATCGTGCTGGAAAACCAGAGCCTGAAGATCTCGGATGCCGACGCGAACAACATATACGAGTACAGTATTTCCGCAGGCAGCGGAACACCTGCAAAGTGGAAATCCATTAAGACAAATAAGGCTGTAAAGATCAAGGAACTGACTGAAGGCAAGACGGTTTATATCAGGAAGGCTTCGGTCTCCACCAAGGATAAGGCTTATCACCTGCCTTCTACCTTTATTAAACTGACCTACAGCGGAAGCGGCCAGAACCTGCCCAACGCTTATTACATGGATGATCTGTATACAAACGGGTCAGTGGAGGTGAAGATCACCAACGACATCCCCAGACCTCAGGAGATCATTTCGGCTTCGAGCGGTTCGGGAGCGTTCCTCGCCGCGCCGGGCGAGTCATATTCGCTGGGGACAACGAATGCCATATACAGGCAGTACATAGAAGAGGGCAGACTTATCACTGGTCTCAATGAAAACATGTGTCTGAATGTCAGTGCCGGTGATAAGACAGTGTCGCTTGAAAATATCGACAATGTAGAGATCAAATTCAGCGATCTGCTGAATAAGCTGGAAGCAAAATACGGCAATGAGTGGACTGACGCCTATGAAAAGAACGGTATAACCTCCATTGCCTACGGATTGATACCTCAATACCGCAGGGTGGAAGTAACGGCTACGCCGGCCGATGAAGATGGATACACCGCATACTTTAAGGATGCCAAAGGCAATAAGATCGAGTACCATCCCGTGCATCTGCTCAGATACATGCTTCAGCAATGATAACTATTCAGAACCGCCGCGCTAAAAAAGCGCGGCGGTTTTTTGTGCGATAAGCGAGAGGGCAGTTCCGGAAGCTCGCTTCCAGAGAACTGCCCCGAGCGAACGGTCACCGAGCGAACTGAAGGTTCGCGAGGTGACTCATCGTATCGAGTAGGAGGCAGCCTACTCGATTTCGCTTATTCATATATTGTAAATCATACAGTTTAGTGGTATAATCATTACCTGTGGACAAGGAGGAGGGCATATGATCATCGGTATGGTTGTTGCGATCCCTGAAGAGATCAGGGCGCTCTTTGAAAATTTCGGAAATTACGCAGGCGAGGAAGTGGAAAGCGGATACAGGGTATTTATTTATGACGTGGGCAGACACCGCGTCATAGTCAGCGGCAGCGGAGCCGGAGAGATCGAAGCCGCCGCGACCACGCAGTTTCTGATCACCAGATATGATGTGAACCTGATCGTGAATTTCGGTGTGGTAGGAGGACTCACTCCTGATATGGGACTGCACCGTACAGTGGTGGTGGAGAAGGTCGTGCATTACCGCTATGACGCTACACCCTTTGACAAGACTGTGGTGCTCGGACAGCATGTGGGTATGCCCGATCTGTATATGCCGGCCACTCCCAACTTTGTGAAAATAGCAAAAAAGGTGGAACCGTCTTTGGAAGGCGTGATATGCGCGTCAGCGGATAAATTTGTCGAGAAACCTGAAGATAAGAAATATATAAGAGACACCTTCGGAGCAGACATCGTTGATATGGAATCCGCCGGGATCATAGTTACCGCGATCCGCAATGATGTTTCGTCCATGCTCATCAAGGCTGTAAGCGATGACGTAGAGGGCAACGCGGAGCAGTTTGCCGAGATGGTGTCCGGGGCAGCCGCCACCTGCGTAAAGGTGGTGAGGGGAATACTGGAGGTACTGTAAATATCATGAATACAAACAGTAGCTATGGGGCAATGGAGGACTCGGCACTTGATAAGGTGGCCGGTGGAGTAAGCGTAAGCGAAAAGATCGAGAGCGGACAGCTTGCAGGAATAAAGATCACCTGCCCGGATTGCGACCATACCTGGACTATGGTGACTGAGGATATGCAGGTTAAGTGCCCGCAGTGCGGCAAATTGTTTAGGTTATAAGGAGGAGAAGGATATGGCAGCAGACATGACAGTAACAAACGACATCAGATATGTGGGAGTCAACGATCATCAGATCGATCTCTTCGAGGGGCAGTACATAGTGCCTCTCGGTATGGCGTATAACTCCTACGCAATCATCGACGAGAAGATCGCCATCATGGATACCGTGGACGCGAAGTTCACACATGAATGGCTGGACAATATCGGCAAAGAGCTCGCAGGCCGCAAGCCCGATTATCTGGTAGTTCAGCATATGGAGCCTGACCATTCGGCCAATATAATGAATTTTACCAAGAATTATCCTGATTCTACAGTTGTAGCATCAGCTAAAGCCTTTGCCATGATGAAGAATTTCTTCGGTACGGAATTTGAGGACAGGCGGGTAGTCGTGGGCGAAGGTGATACGCTGTCACTTGGAAAGCATACTCTGAATTTTATCACTGCTCCCATGGTTCACTGGCCTGAGGTGCTGATGACCTATGAAAGCACCGATAAGGTACTGTTCTCGGCTGACGGTTTCGGCAGGTTCGGAGCCAATGACGTGGAGGATCCCGAAGGAGACTATATGGTCGATCCTTCTGCCTGGGACTGCGAAGCCAGACGCTATTACTTCGGAATAGTCGGCAAATACGGCGCGCAGGTTCAAAATGTGCTGAAAAAGGCAGCAGCCCTGGATATCAGCGCTATATGCCCTCTGCACGGTCCGGTGCTTAAAAAGGATCTCGAACACTACATCAAAAGATATGATACCTGGTCATCTTACGAAGCGGAGAGCGAAGGCATTTTCATCGCTTATACCAGTGTTTACGGACACACAAAGCAGGCTGCGGAACTGCTCGCGGACAAGCTGAAGAGCAAGGGTTGCCCGAAGGTAGCCATTTCCGACCTGGCCCGGGAAGATATGGCAGAGTGCGTGGAGGACGCGTTCCGCTACGGCAAGCTGGTGCTGGCCACCACTACCTACAACGCTGACATTTTCCCGTTCATGCGCACATTTATTGAGCATCTGACCGAAAGAGGCTACAGAAAGCGCACTATAGGTATCATTGAGAACGGATCCTGGGCGCCGCAGGCAGCCAAGACTATTGTGAAAATGTTCGAGAACAGCAAGGACATTACCTTTACCGATACTACGGTACATATCGCTTCGGCACTCACAGATATCAGCAAACAGCAGATAGAAGACTTAGCGTCAGAGCTGTGCAGGGACTATATCGCTCAGGACGGCGCTACCGCCAATAAGAACGACATGACCGCCCTGTTTAAGATCGGTTATGGTCTGTATGTGGTTACTTCAAATGACGGCGATCACGATAACGGCATGATCTGCAATACCGTCACCCAGGTTACGAACACCCCCAACCGTATAGCAGTGACCATCAATAAGCAGAATTATACACACCACGTGGTGAAGCAGACCGGAAAGATGAATATCAACTGCCTGTCGACAGACGCGCCGTTCTCTGTATTCGAGCGTTTCGGCTTCCAGAGCGGAAGGAATGTTGATAAATTAGCAGGCGAGGAAGTGCTTCGTTCGGATAACGGTCTGATCTTCCTTTCAAAATATATCAATGCCTTTATGTCGCTGAAGGTCGAGCAGTACGTGGACTTAGATACTCACGGTATGTTCATATGCACCGTTACCGAGGCGCGTGTACTGGGCGACCGCGAAACCATGACCTATACCTATTATCAGAACAATGTAAAGCCCAAGCCCGCCACAGAAGGCAAGAAGGGCTGGGTATGCAAGGTCTGCGGCTATGTTTATGAAGGTGAGGAACTGCCCGAAGATTTCGTATGCCCTCTGTGCAAGCACGGCGCGGCAGACTTCGAAGAGATCGGGTAAGCATGAATTCATGGCCCTAAGAACCGACATTTGGTGTAAATGGGGGTAGTTCTGAACAGTGTATCAATGAAAGGGATACAGATAATGAAAGAAACCAACAAAGAACAACAGTCTTCGGGATCAGAAAACCTTTCCTATGCGGAGAAGCTGCGCCGCGAGGAGGAAGAAGACAGGGCTATGGTCGAGCAGCGCATGAACGCAGGACCAAAGACAGGATGTCTCGGTATGTCAGCGACATTTCTGATCGGCGTGGCATGTCTCATCTTTCTGATCGCGGGATTAGGATTTGTTGGATATGGCATTACGACAGCTGTAGACGGTGGTGCCGTCAAGGACGTGATCACACAGATCGCTGTCGGGATCGGTGTTACGGCGGTAACCGTCGCCGTATGGATCATATTCAGGAAGAGTACTAAAGAGTGATAAGATGGGGCCGCCGCACTTTCTAAGTGCGGCGGCCCTTATTAATGTATTTTTATTGGGCATTACCGGAATCCTCGGTGATCACGTCATCCCAGTCTATGGTGTTCCAGTCGGAATCCTCCCAATCTATGGTGTTCCAATCGGAATCCTCCCAGTCTATAGAGTTCCAGTCGGAATCATCCCAGTTGATGCTGCCCTCAGAGCCGTCACCGGAATCATCCCAGTCTGTATCGCTCCAGGTATCGTCGTAGACTACAGGCTCCACCGCCTTACTGATCACATCCCCGGGAACGGATACGGAAGGAACGCCGTTTCTCTCGATAGTAGTTTTCAGATCAAGCTTTGACAGAGTAAAGGATATGGGCATGGATGAGCCTTCATATTGCATATTGTAATTAATGGCGAAATCAGAAATAATTAGATTGAATCCTACAACTTGCTTATCGGTGTTATATTGAATATTACACTTGAAATTTCCTGTGCCGCTGCCCAGCATTTCACGGGCAAATCTCTTTATGTCGGCCTGATCGGCCTGACCGGTCAGACCCGAAATAGGAGAATCACTTAAGGCTCCTCCAAACTCATCAAAAAGACTGTCAAAATCTGCCGAATAATGAGTATAAAACTCTTCCCAGGTGAATTCGGTGAGAGTCTCATAACCGCCGAGGCTGTCGTTTCTGTTGGTGTGTGACTTGAAAAACTCCTCGAGATCCTTGAAAAGGTCTGATTCTTTCGTTTCGGGTGCTTCCGCGGAAGCGCCGCTTTGAGAGAGCTTTTCCTTCAGTTCTTCGGGAGTGGTATGATCAACGTACCAGGTACCCTCTTCGCCGTTTAAGTCTTCTTTGTAGTAGCTGATGATGTCGGAGCTGTTCGTAGCGTCCACATAAAACTCGGTTGTTTTCGTTGTTTTTTGCGCTTCAGGCTCAGCCTTGCTGCTGAAGGCGGAAGTGCTTTTTGTCGCGGAATCCGCAGTGAGCTTACCCTTGGCAACATTATCCCTGGAGGTAACATCGCCTCTGGCCGTGCCTGTTGCAGATCCGGTAAGGAAGCCGAACAGATCATAAGACAGATCCAGATTCAGATCCATTCCATAAATGCCGTCCGGCAGTTTGATATCGGCCGATGCCTTTTCATCACGCGTAAAAAGCATTTTGGTCACGGGTTCTACATCTTTCATAGCTGAGTGGAAGAGCTCTTCGGTAGTGACAGGCACCGGGGTGGGTGTAGGAGTCACAGTCGGATCGGCCGCTTTTTCGGCCTGCTTCTGTACATCACTGTTTTGGGGCTTTTGAGCCTCTTTTTTGCATCCTGCCATGGACAGGATCATGATAAAAGTCAGTAAAACAGCTATTATTTTTTTCATAAACATTTACCTCCGATCTTACAAAATCTTTATCCGATTATACTACCCTAACCCTTGAAAATCCATAAATTTTTAATAAAATGCTACGAATAGTAATAATTATTGACCTTAAAGAGAGAAAGTGATACCATGTACATTTGTGTTGTGCTGGATAGTTTCTACAGGAAGGGTTTGACCGGTAAGATGCTCTGGATCATACTTGTTTTGATATACGGACTTGTTAAGGGACTGCGCGAAGTCCTGAAGAAAAAAGCACTCGAGCGCAACACTACGCTCGAAGTGCTTCTTATGTACACTACTCTGTCATTTTTGATCGTTACGCCCGAGATCAGGAACGCAGGCGGTGTGGATTGGAAGGTGCTTCTGTTTGTGGCAGTGAAATCGCTGACCATCTTTTTTGCGTGGATGTGCGGTTTCACGGCTGTGGCGAAGCTTCCCATCAGTCTGTATGGGGTGCTTGATCTGTCCAGAGTCCTCTTTTCCACGTTATTGGGCGTGATCGTGCTTCATGAGACCATGGGCATAAAACAGCTCATAGGCCTTGCGCTGGTGCTTTTGGGGCTGCTCATGCTAAACGGTGTGAAATTGCCCCATTTGCGGACCAGAAAGCTGCTGGCATCCCAAAACACGCCTAAAGAATTTGATCCCGAAACCGATAAAGAAAAAAATACTCCCGCGCCTTCTACAAGAGTAGAAAACGAGGGAGTCGTAAATAAACCACATAACAGTACGATTTTCATCGTACTTGCCTTCATATCCTGTCTGTTGAACGCTGTTTCAGGGCTGTTTGATAAGCTTTTGATGACCTATACGACGATCACCGACGGTCAGCTCCAGTTTTGGTACATGCTGTTTCTGGTCGTTTTTTACCTGCTGTATGCTTTCCTGAAACGCCCGAAGCCGCCTGTTAACTGGAAGTCCGCGGTATCGAACAAATGGATATGGGTACTGGCAGTGCTTTTTGTCATCGCGGACAGGTGCCTGTTCATAGCCAATTCCGACCCGGCCTCGAAGGTCACGGTCATGACTTTGCTTAAGCAGTCCGGAGTCATCTTTGCCATCATCTGCGGCAGGTTCGTGTTCAAGGAGAAACACACAGGTTACCGCCTTTTCTGCGCGCTTATCATACTTCTCGGCATATTTGTGTCTGTGCTGCCCAGAGTTTGATCCGGTGTATTAATCATCGATCCTGCTCCACTTGAATTTAACATTTTTCTTCTTGACACCGGATTCGATGATCAGATTCTTAATACGGTTATACTCATCTTCTGTACTTGCCACGATAGCTATTTTCGCATTTTTGGGGATTCCTTTAAATGCGCCTTTGCTTATTTCTTCCAGATCTTCGCCGACGGTGATCTTTTTAAGGCTTTTTGCGTCCTTAAATGCATTATCGCTGATGGATTTTACATTTGTGATATCGATCGATTTTAAGGATTTAGCTCCGTTAAAGGCATTTGGACCAATGGTATCTATCGTAGAGGGAACGGTTACCGTTTCCAGATCCGTGTTGCCCATAAATGCACCTTCGCCGATCGATGTAACCTTGTAAATCGTGTTGCCTATCTCAATGGATCCGGGAATAGTGGCTTTCTTACCTTCGGTCTGATACCCGGTAAGTGTTATACCGTTTTCATTAGCAACAAAGTTCTTAACTACATCGACACCGTTGGTTTTTTCGATTGCGAGAGTAATGGTCGTATTGCCTTCGGGGTCAGTCTCAGCTGTCCGTGTTTCGACTTTTCCGGCCTGAGTGGTTTTAACAAGAGATTCGACTATAGAGCCGTCGCGGTTATCTGTTCTGGTATTTACGACCTCAGTTCCGTACCTGTTAAATGAAACGTCCTTTTCTACGGTCGACAGGGTATTGCCATCCTCACCCTTGAAAGTTTTTACCGAATTTGAGGTACCGTCCGCATATTCGGTAAGTATTTCTTCGACCGTAGTACCGTCAAAGTTCTCGATAAGGGATTCGGTAGTAGTGGAACCGTCCTCATTTACAACGGTTGCCGCGGTGGTGGTGGAGCTGGAACCATCCGAATTAACGGTCTCAGATATCTTCTCGATAGAACCGTCCGGCTTATTTGTGGTCGTTCCATCCTCGTTTTCGGTAACGGTTGTTGTAGTGTTGGATTTACCGGCTTTCTCTTCTGTAGTCGCTTCACTGACGGCCTGTATGGGAACAGGTGTATATATTGAGGTGTTTTCAGCAACCGCGGGAGCAGGCGAGGACGATCCAGACGCGGGTGTGGGAACCTCCGGCGCGGGAACGGAAAAGCTCAGCGTATATTCGTTAAATCCGGTCAGCCTTGCGTCTCTGTAATACTCTTCAAGGAAATCAAGATCGATCAGATTCATGACATCCTCTGTATTCCGCAGGCCGGTCGTGAAACTTCCTGCCCAAACAGTCAGATTGGAGAAATCACTTGCATTTTCAATGTTGAAATACTTATCCCAGGTGTCTTCAGCGTCAAATGTCCAGCAGTAGAGCTTGTAGGACCCCTTGTCGATGATCGTGGGACAGAACTCTCCCCAAGTGTATACGTCATTATTTTCATCGTATTCAACTGCGCAGGTAGCAGTGATCCTCATCTTTTTGTCGGTATTATTAACATTATGAGTAATGGTATTGCCGTCTACCGTTGCATATCTGCTGTCGACAATTATGGTTATGGTACCAAAGTATTCGCCTAAATCAACCCATGCGGTTCTGGTTTCACCGTAAGAAAAATCCTTCAGGGAAGTATTGTCGGTTCTGGTTTCATAGGATTTGTCTTCGCGGAAAGCTTCTTCGTCATCATTGTCAATGTCTTTGACCGTGAAGTTATGTCCCCATCCGATTATCTTGTGACCTTTGGTCGGTTCGACCTTGATAGAAACATAATCTGCGTCGGTCCAGAAGTAAGATTCATTCCATTCTCCGGTAACATTGCCTGAAGCATCGTATTCTTTCTGAAGCTTGCCGAAGGTGACATTTTTTATATTTGAGCCATCCGGAACTGTAAAGGTTACTTTACCGGCCAGGATGTCATTATTTATATACCATTCGCCGTTTTCATCATGTCCTGAGTGGCAGTAGGTCGCAATGACAGAATTGCCGATTTGCTTTACGCGTATGAGCGTGCTGTTATCGTCATCGATAAGGATCCTGCGCATTTTCTGCGTAAACGAGGTGCTGATGACAGTCCGGACGTCGTCGCTGCAGGTAAAATAATCCGGCTCAACTCCTCTGACCCTGATGACCTCCGGGTCAGGCAGAGAGTATTGATCATACTTATCAAATACCTGTTTGGTTACGCCGTTGATCGTTTCTGTTTGTTGATGATGATTGCCGTCACACTCCCAGTGCCAGTCGGAGCTGCCAGTGAAGCCGGAAGCGGGTGAATACCCCAGATCTACATATTCCGCATCGGAAGTAAACGTTATCTCATTGCCCCAGGCAATGTAGGGATCCTGATATTTTAAACTTAATTCGTAACCGGCCAGGGAACCCTCCGGGAATGTTACAGTTACGGTACCTGCCTGAGACGAGGATTCAAGCGCAGCTCCTTCTTTTGTGTCATCAAGATCATAGCCGGCAAATCTCAATGTAAAAGAATTCCCGCTTTGTGACACTTCGCCGCCAATAAGGTTAAAGCCCCTGAAACAGTACTTTTTGAACAGATGTGTGTACTCAAAAGGATCGCTGCAACCGATCTTTACATATACTTCCCCGGGAACCGCGGTCTCAAATCCGGTCAATGCGCCGTATCCGTTCTTGATCTTCAGTTCATTGCGCCAGGAATCATTTTCAAGGATAAGGGGAACGGCAACCTTATCGGTGAAGGAATCGGAAACGCCGATCTTTACGTTATTTATGTCATCGCGGTTAAATTCCGCCAGATAATTGCCCGAAGTATCCTTCTTAAAGGAAGCGCCTTCCAGGGATATCGTAAATGTGGGCATTTTATCGGAGGGGAGCATACTGTAGCGGCTGTTGATCAGATTGCTGTAATCATAGGTCGCGGTATTGTTTGTCTCATTTACGATCCAGCCTTTGTCCAGACGGAGCTTTACCGTATCGATCACAGGAGGAACGGGCGGCTCTTTGTGGAAGATCAGCAGATCATACGCGCCGTTGTCTTCAAGCTCGTCATCGTTCACCAGATTGTCAGCGCTGATCACATAGATGCTTCCCGTGCTTACTGCGGGGATAAATTCGTATACAGTCGCGTAATCTCCTCTCGAAACCAGCTGCACCCGCATGGTATCGGGGTCAAAGCCTTCCAGATCGAAGCTTAAATCACTGACTTCACCGGCTATGATCGGAGCATTTTCCTCAAAATTATAATCATAGTTGGAATAGCCGGATAAACCGACCTCTGTATTGCTGTCGCCGGAAGGAACCAGGTATTTGACCTTCTCGAGACTTTGATAATTCGGGTACAGTGAATCATACCCCCCCTCTTTAGCGGTACTTGACGGAAGATAGATCTGTACATGTACGGGATCGGCTGCTTTTGTGTTTTTTGCGGGAGCGACGCCGATCATGCAGGCAGTCATGCACAAAGACATGAACACACCTAAAAACCGCCTGAAAATTCCGCCTGTTAAGGCGCTTTTTTCTTTCATATGAAGCCTCCTTACATCAGTTGCAAAAATATATGGTCATTATAACTCATTTGTAAGATTTTTACAATCAGATTTCAAAACTGATATTGTCTTTACGGTATTTATAGCGTAGAATATGTTTATAGTATACTGCAGAATGATAATATTTTTCTGAACACTTTGATGATGAGCTTTCTATAGCTAAAGTAGAACAGATAACCATATAGCAGGAAGGAACAATAAATATGAATAAGAAAAAAGCGGATACTGCGGCCACCAGGCTTGCAGCGTTTCTTGAAAAGGCGGTATCACCGTATCATACGGTTGCGGAGGGCAAAAAACTCCTCGCGGCAGCAGGGTTTGAGGAACTACCGGCGCGTGGGGCGTGGAGTGTTAAAAATGGCGGCAAATACTATGTTTCACCCTTTGCGACCACACTGTTCGCGTTTACGGTACCGCAAACGGCCGATGGCATGGCTTCTGTTTCCTATGGCAGGGGACTGCATATCGCCGCGGCACACACGGACTTTCCGTGCCTGCATGTAAAGCCTGTGGCCGAGCGGGAGTCAGGAGGTTATCTTCGTGTCAATACAGAGATCTACGGCGGTCCGATACTGAATACATGGCTCGATCGCCCGCTTTCCCTTGCCGGGCGAGTGATGCTGAGGAGCAGCAGCGTATATGAGCCGAAGGAAGTGCTGGTGGATCTTGCCCGTCCGGTCTTAACCATACCTAACGTGGCGGTTCATTATAACCGTGAGGTCAATGATGGTCTGAAGCTTTCCAAGCAGAACGATCTATTGCCTTTGATGGGGATGATGAACGAAACGCTTAACAGTGATTCATATTTTATCGATTTTCTGGCAGAGGAGCTTAAGGTCAGGGAAGAGGATATCCTTGATTTTGACATGATCGTGTACAATGCTGAAAAACCGGCATTTATAGGACCTTGCGGGGAGATGCTGTCCGCTCCGAGGCTCGATAATGTGACCTCGTGCCTGGCTCTCATAGAGGGGCTGATCACATCCGCAGAGGGAGGCGAAGGTATAACGGGTTCGGGTCAAATCAATTCTACAGGCGTAGTATCAGGTAGGCGTTGCAAAAAAACGACCGGCAACGATAAAGCCGCGGATAAAAAGGTCTTAGGGGAACCGGCTAACGATGGCTCGGGTATCAGCCTCATCGCCCTCTTTGATAACGAGGAGATCGGGTCAGAAACCAAGCAGGGAGCGAACTCTGCGCTTCTGGATATGATCCTGCGCAGGATATATCAGGGATTGGGGCTGGACCAAACTATTCTGGACGGCGACATCAGCCGCGGCTTCCTCTTAAGCGTGGATGTGGCGCATGCCCTGCATCCGGCACACCCCGAAAAGTATGATCCGGTGAACAGGATGCGTATGGGAGACGGCGTAACGCTTAAACTCTCCGCCAACCAGCGCTATACCTACGACGCGGTGGCAGTTGCTTCCCTTCAGCAGCTGTGCGAAAAGGCCGGGGTAAAATACAAAAAATTCGTTAATAATTCGGATATGCCCGGCGGCGGAACCTTAGGCCCCATCATTTCCTCGCATCTGCCCATGTACACCGTGGATATCGGCGTGCCTGTCCTTGCCATGCATTCCGCAAGGGAGCTCATGGGCTCCTCCGACCAGGACGAGCTCGTCAGGCTGATGAGGGAATTCCTGTGAAAAATCGAGTAGGAGGCGGTTAGCCTCCTACTCGGTGCAATCGGTCACCTCGCAAACTTTAGTTCGCTCGGTGACCGTTCGCTCGGGGCAGTTCCCTGGAAGCAAGCTTCCGGAACTACCCTCTCGCTTATCGCACAAAAAGAGCTGTAAATGACGGATTTCGCATTTACAGCTTTTTTTAGCGGAGAAGGAGGGATTTGAACCCTCGCGCCGCGCAAACGACCTACACCCTTAGCAGGGGCGCCTCTTCGGCCTCTTGAGTACTTCTCCAGATGTCGAACTTAACAGTTCA
>JAILRI010000243.1 GCA_024698555.1 Lachnospiraceae bacterium | reverse complement strand
GGCAGGAGGCAGTACCGGAAGCACCGACACGGCAGGTACAGGCACCGGCAGTACCGGAAGCACCGATAACGGATCGACCGGCAGCACTACCACTACTGATAGTACCAGCAGCTATTATCCGAGCGTTACCTACTACAGCGTAGAGGTGGGCAAGCCCGCCAACGGCTCTCTGATCGTTAAGAACGGTTCCGCAACTCTTAAGACAGAGCCCGATAAGAACAGCGTTGCGGCAGGCAGCACCCTGTCCATCGCAGTTTCAGCGGACAACGGCTACGAAGTGAAGGCAGTTCTCGCCAACAACGAGGCTATCACCGCAGTTAGCGGAGAATATACCTACAAGGTATCCGGCAATGTAAAGATCACGGTTGATATAGTCAAGACCGGCTCAGGCAGCGGTTCAGATATTTCCGGCGGCAGCGGCAGCGAAACAGGCAGCGACAGCGGTCAGACCAGCAACAGCGGTAATATTACTGTCAAAGTATTTGCCGCTGAAGGCGGATTTACGGAAGTAAGAGACGCGGAAGGCCATATAGGCTCTGCTCGCGCGACTGAAGGTGATCTCGAACTGACCCTGCCTGCCGGTAAAGAGTTTAGATTTTCCATTATGCCGGATAGTGAACATGAGGTCAAGACTGCCGAGCTGAAAATAGGCGACACCGTAGTTACTCCCAATTGGAATAAGAATGAAGTTGAGTGGTCCTGTACTTTATCATCCGCGGCAGATGTGACGCTTAAGGTAGAATTCGCGGAAACAAGCAGCAGCGGAACTCCCAGCGGCAGCGGAACTCCAAGCGGTAGCGGAACTCCCAGCGGCAGCGGAACTCCAAGCGGCAGCGGAACTCCAAGCGGAAGTGGTGAGACAGTTGTTGTTGCGGATAATGCTTTTGCACCGGTTTCAGAAGGTTCAATTGTTGCTACACTGGGTATTTCGGGTTTAACGTTTGGTTTAACCACGACCAGAAACGCTACAGGTGCGGCAATTTATTCGGGCGGAACATTTACTGTAGGAGAAGTAAGCGGAACGCCTTCGATAAATAATGGCGCTACTTCCATAACTCTGAATCTTGTTAAGGCGGTCTCCTATAGTGGATTGTTTACCGTAGATAACATCCAAATTATTATTAACGGTTTTGCCTCCAAGGGAATAACTGTTACAGAAGTGATCGTTCCGACCAGTTATAATAGTAGTACTATTACTTCATCAAGCTTTTCCGGTGTTACGGTAAGTTATGCTGATCCACCTACTAATTGATGATGTATGGAATTATCCGCACATTTTTAGATTGAATACGGATCAAATCCGGTAACGATAACGTTATTATAAACATTTTTATATTTGATCTTTGGATTAACAATTTAGGTAAACCTTAATCAAGGCGGCAGGCACTGAACACCTGCCGCCTTATTTTTTTAGCAAAAACGAGTCTTTTGACCGCATTTGGCATTTTTCGATTTGCAGTCAACGGAAGAAGGGCGGTCGAGTGACCGCATTTGGCATTTCTCAATTTGCGGTCAACAGAAGAAAGGCAGTTGAGTGACTGCATTTGGAATTTTTTGATTTGCAGTCAACGGAAGAAGGGCAGTTGAGTGACCGTATTTGGCATTTTTTGATTTGCGGTCAAAGGAAAAAGGTCGGACGAGTGACCGCATTTGGCATTTCTCAATTTGCGGTCAACAGAAGAAAGGCAGTCGAGTGAATGCATTTGGAATTTTTTGATTTGCAGTCAACGGAAACAGGGCGGTTGAATGACTGCATTTGAGATTTTTCGGTATCAATGTATTAAACTATCAGGGGCAGTCGCATTAGATGATTTATCATCTGATGCGGTGCCCCTTTTGTATATAATTAATCCGGTGTATGACTATATTTGAGTTTTTTTGGCGGGGGGTCTGAATAGTTACCTGTAACTATTCAGTACCCCCCCGCCTCGCATTCGCAAAAAAATGACAGTGAATTAATACAAAGAAGTCATTTTTTTGCTCATGTTCGGGAGCGGTAACTAACGTCACCGCCCTTCGCTGAAAAAACATATTTGAAGCATTAAAGCAAGCTTTTGCTTCAAATATGCTTTTTCGGCAGGGGGGCTGAATAGTTACCTGATTTACATATGTCCGAACAGGAAGTCCTTGCATACGCCGCAGAATTCGCGCAGGAGATTGTTTGGAAGGAAAAGTGTATTGGAGTCGGCGGCAAGACCGCTTATATTGACTATCCCCTGCCGGCGGGCGATACGCATGGTTCTGAACAGATGAAAGTTGCTGGTAACTATGACAGCCGTGGAATTCTTTATATCAAAGAGCTTCGCGGCATTTTTCATATTTTCGGCAGTGTTGGTGGAAAGATTTTCAAGCAGGATACGTTCGCCGTCTATTCCTTTGGACACCAGGTATTCTGCCATGATCTCGGCCTCGGGACGGACTTCGTTGGAGCCCTTGCCGCCGGTCACTATGCATACGGTGGAAGGATTGTTTTTCAAGTATTCCGCGGCAGTGTCAAGCCTGTACTTCAGCACGGGGCTCGGACCGTTTGCGTATACCTGAGCGCCGGCGACTATCAGATAATCCGCGTCCTGATGCGCCTTCGAGTTAAAGCCGGAAAGAATGAAGGATTCCACAACTATGAACAGGATGATGATCGCAGCAACAGCGATACGTATGATCAGAAGCGGAGTATGGGGGATCAGGATCTTACGAAGCTTTAATATGCCGACAGCGATGAACAGCGCGCCGAGAAAGAACCAGATGATAAAAAACATGGAGCCGTGAGCCCCTAAAGCCATGACGATCCCGTAAATTATGCTTAACAGCCCCAATAAGGCGAGAAATAAGCCGATTATCACTGACATGAGCCTGTCCCTCCGAGCTAATTTATATATATTGGCATACACATCATACCGCTTATAATTATCGATAGAGAACCGCTTTTTGGTTTCAGCCGTGAACCGGCTGACTGTTCGAACAACAGGAACCGGCCGGCTAACGATGTATATAGGTAGACTGATAATTTAAAAGTTGTTTGATGTCATGATATCACTTATCCTTCATCCCTGCAACCTATATGCAGGAATGAAAGAAACTTCACTATCGTAAAAGGTATTGAAAAGGTGTCGGATTGAATCTTGCGTAAATACAGTATATGTGGTATAATAAACTAATTATTTACAGTCACGCCAACGAAAAGTTGTGCTGATCTTGTTTTAACGGCACCTTTCGATTGGCAATTTAAACCGGCGGGGTATAATGCATGAAGCTTCCTCTGATATTAAGGATATATCTGTGGGTATTTGTGGTTCTTTTTTCGGCTTTTACTGTATATCTTGTATTTTTCTCCGATTTTAAAAAGGTGCTTTTTCAGGATGTGTCAGCTTCAGTACTGGATTTTACCGAGGAATGGCATGACCCGAGGGGCAATCTGGTGGATATTGACGAGGTCACGGTCGGGCATTACGGCGCGGGAGTGACCTTTAAAAAGATGCTTCCCCAGGATCTTAAGGTCAATGATGAGCTGTGCTTTATCAGCAGCAATTCCAATGTTCAGGTGTTTATCGGTGACAAGCTCAGCTATGAATACAGGAGTGAGGAGAATATCACCGGGATGGGCTACGGACGGGCTTACCATACTGTCAATATGGGACCGGAGGACAGCGGTATGGAGGTCAGAATGCTGCTCACGCCTGTATTTGAGCATATGAAGGGAGGCAGGCTGGCTTCGATCTATATTTGCGAGGCACCGGCTTTCAGATCATTTTGCCTGAGAAAACAGCTGATCCCCTTTATTTTGTCTACATTCATAACCATTTCCGGACTTCTTATCATTATCCTGAGATTTGGTATACCCAAAAATATGAAGCTGCCCTACAACCTGGTAGCGTTAGGCGTTGCGCTGACTCTGGCAGGTATATGGCTGACCGGCGATACCGGTGTGCTGCAGATGATATTCGGTCATGTGACTTTCTGGAGAAGTATCGAATATCTGCTCATGCTGTTCGCGCTTCCGCCTACCGTTTCCTTTATACTTTCATTTATGATCTGGCAGAGGGGACTGTATGTGCATCTTACGTTTCTGGTACCGTATCTGACCATCGCGTTCCTGCTGTTCACCAGATTTGTGCTGGGGATAGGCATGGATCGTTTCGGCAAATTGATATATGTTGTATATTCTTTTACTTTGCTGCTGGTCATAGTTATTATCGCGGACAATGCGATTTATTGTAAAAAACAGAATATAACCCTGAAACTGGGCTTTTTCTATATCAGTATCGGCTCCCTGGCCATCGGAGTGATCGCGGATATAGTGGTAGTTGCCATGGCGTACGGCAAGTATATCATACCGTCACGCGGCTCCTTTATGCGTATCGGTATTTCTATCCTCGTTGTTCTCATGCTGGTGAGGATCACGATGTGGTGGTCCGGCGAACAGTCATCCATAGCCCGTGACCGTTTTGTAAACAAGATCCTCCAGTATTCATTGGCTTCAAGCGATGCCGAGACCAAGATCAATCTGGTCCTGGAGTACTTAGGAAGCCAGCTGCATTCCGACAGAGCCTATATTTTCGAAGATGTGGGCAATTATAAATTTGACAATACATACGAGTGGTGCGCCAAAGGTGTCAGCCGCGAGATCGACAATCTGAAGGGCCTTCCTTACGACGGCGTCGTGGATGCATGGTATGAGGAGTACAAACGTAACAACGTGGTACTGATATATGATCTGGAGCAGTATAAGAGCATCAGTGAAAATATGTACAATGTTCTAAAGCCTCAGGGCATCAGGACGCTGATCACCGCGCCTTTGATGGCCGGCGGCAAATTTATCGGTTTCTTCGGAGTGGACAATCCTCCGGCGGATACCATGAATGAGATAAGGGAGATACTGCTCCTGCTCACGTATTTTATTTCTCAGCTGGTGTTAGAGAAACAGTATGAACATAAGCTGGTGTACTACAGCTATTTTGACGCGCTGACCGGAGTCAGGAACCGCAGGGCGATCAGTGAATTTGAAAAGGAGGAGTTTGATCCTTCGAAGCCTTACGGATTCATCATGTGTGACATCAACGGACTGAAGGCCATGAACGACACTCAGGGACATGAAGCCGGCGATACGCTGCTTAAGGGCGTGGCGGACGTTCTGGCCCGCGTGTTCGGCAATACCAATGTCTACAGAGTGGGCGGCGATGAATTCGCGATCTATGACTGCGGCGGTGATAAGCAGACCTTTATGGTACGTGTAGAGGATATCAGAAGACAGCTGGCCGCGGCCGGACACAGCGTATCTATCGGTTCAGTCTTTAAGGAAACCGGCGAAAAAGACTACGAGAAGGTAAAAACTTACGTGGATTCCCTGATGTACGAAGAAAAGAAGCGTTATTATGAGGGACGGCGCGACAGACGGCATGATTATTGACGGCGCAGAGTAAACGGCGTAAGGTTTTTTGCGATATTTAACGGGCAGCATACACACTTTATGCCCGGCTGTCAAGAGTAAAAGTACCGGATTGAACGGTCTTAATTTGCCGATACAGTGGCTTTACATAAACAGTATTATGTAATACTATATAGCTGGATCGGGCAAAGATGTAATTGTGTATAATTTCCCTTGAAAAAATGATTGCATATTTGGTCAAATTGGTATAAAATTATCATTTAAAGGGGGTTACGCTCCC
Source organism: Lachnospiraceae bacterium (assembly GCA_024698555.1). Lineage (GTDB taxonomy): Bacteria > Bacillota > Clostridia > Lachnospirales > Lachnospiraceae > RUG11977. The sequence continues at coordinate 372 of JAILRI010000243.1, read as the reverse complement.
GATTCAAAATATTACACGGTATTGAAAGGAGAAACAAAATGGGACTTATTTCTGCGGCATTAGGTTCAGCAAGCAGCGTTTTGGCGGATCAGTGGAAGGAATTCTTTGTTTGTGACGCTATCGACAAGGATGTATTGGTAGTTAAGGGAGTTAAGAAGACTTCCAAGGGTTCTTCCAATACCAAGGGCAGCGACAATGTGATCACCAGCGGCAGCGGCGTAGTAGTAGCTGACGGCCAGTGTATGATCATCGTGGACCAGGGCAAGGTAGTTGAGATCTGCGCAGAGCCCGGTCAGTTCACTTATGATGCTTCTTCGTCACCCAGTATCTTTTCCGGCAAGCTCGGTGAGAGCATCCTTGCCTCATTCAAGG
>JAILRI010000196.1 GCA_024698555.1 Lachnospiraceae bacterium | reverse complement strand
GCCGTAAAAACAATATGCGTGTCCGCGTCATAGGTGACAGGACCAGACTTGATAAGGATCTGCAGGAGAGTATCAGGCTCCTCGAAGAGGAAAGCGCTTCCTGTGACGGTCTGAACTTTCAGGTTGCGATCAATTACGGCGGAAGAGATGAGCTGACCCGTGCGGTAAGACAGCTGGCAGCCAAAGTAAAGGATGGAAGCATCGAACCCGGGATGATAGATGAAAAGCTTATTTCAGAAGGTCTTGATACCTGCGATATCCCTGATCCCGACCTGCTCATCAGAACCAGCGGGGAACAGAGGATATCCAATTTTCTCTTATGGCAGCTTGCGTATACGGAATTCTATTTTACAGATGTGCTGTGGCCTGATTTTTCCAAAGATGACCTTGAAGCCGCGATAAAATACTACGGCACCAGGGAAAGGCGTTTCGGAGCCAGAAAGCAGAGTTAAAAGGAATATGTGATTTTATGGGCAAGGATATCAATAATGACAATACCTTCTGGATCCGTTTCAGAAGTTCGGTGATACTGATGGTGATCACCATCGCTGCCATGGTCCTGGGCGGGTATGTGCTATGGGGTGTATCGCTTATCGTGACCATGATCGGTCTCATGGAGCTGTACAGGGCTGCGTCTGTACACAAAACCCCCGCGGCGTTCTGCGGATATCTGGCCGGGGCTGCATGGTATGTACTGCTTTTATTGGGCTATATATTCAGACAGTCACCTGAGTTTAAGTCAGTGCTTTACGGTCAAACAGATCTGAGTGCTTTGGATACTTCGTTGATTTCTGGTCCGGCCGGGATTTTCGATGACGAAAGAGGACTTGCGATTCTGATCGCGGTCTTTTTGGCGGTATTGCTGGCTGTATATGTTTTTTCATTTCCGAAGTACCATTCGGATCAGATCACACTGGTGTTTTTCGGGCTGTTCTACGTCGCGTTTACGTTATCATGCATTTTCAGGCTGAGGAGCATGCCGGGCGGCGCTTATACGGTCTGGCTCATATTTGTGGGTTCGTGGGGCGCGGATACGTCAGCTTACATGGTCGGAAGGAAGCTCGGCAAGACCAAGATAGTGCCTGTCTTAAGTCCGAAGAAGTCACTGGAGGGTTTTATAGGCGGAGTGATCGGCGCTGTGCTGATCGGTGTTATTTATGCCCTGATCTTTAAGGAGCAGTTGTTGGATTCATTTACAAATCCCGTTCTTGCGTTCGGTATCGTCGGGGGAGTGGCTTCGCTGATCTCCATGGTTGGGGATCTGGCCGCGAGCGCCATCAAAAGAGACAAGGGTATTAAGGATTACGGGAAGCTCATTCCCGGGCATGGCGGCATCCTGGACCGGTTTGATTCGGTGATATTTGTGGCGCCGGTGGTATATTATCTGGTGGCGTTTATGAGCGAAAGGTGATTCCTGTTATGGGAAAAGAAATAAGAGAATTGTGTATATTAGGTTCTACGGGATCGATAGGGAAGCAGACTCTGGAGACCATTGATACTTACGGCGGGTTCAGGGTCAGGGCTTTGGCGGCGAAGTCCAGTATCGGCGCACTGGAGGAGCAGATCAGAAAATACAGACCGGAGAAGGTCTGTGTATATGATGAAGAAAAAGCAGTGGAACTAAAAGCCAGGGTACGGGATGCTCAAGTCAAAGTGCTGGCCGGGATGGACGGGCTGGTTGAGATCGCATCCGATCCGGACAATGATCTGGTGGTGAATTCCGTGGTGGGCATGATCGGCGTGAGGCCTACCATAGCAGCCATAGAGGCGGGGACAGATGTGGCTCTGGCCAATAAGGAGACTTTAGTTACAGCCGGGCATATCATCATGCCGCTTCTGGCTCAAAAAGGTGTAAAGCTTTTACCGATAGACAGTGAACATTCCGCTATTTTCCAGTGCCTGCAGGGACATAAGGGACCGGATGGGAGTTATCCGTATCAGGCGGATATTGACAGTATTTTGCTTACAGCTTCAGGCGGACCCTTCAGGGGCATGAGTTATGATGAGCTTAAGTCAAAGACTGCCACGGACGCGCTGAAACACCCGAACTGGTCCATGGGAAGCAAGATCACTATAGATTCCGCCAGCATGGTCAACAAGGCGCTGGAGGTTATGGAAGCCAGGTGGCTGTTCGGGGTTGAGCCGGATAGGATCAGAATCTTGATCCAGCCGAAGAGCATCATTCATTCCGCTGTGCAGTTTAAAGACGGAGCGATCATAGCGCAGCTGGGGACTCCTGATATGAGACTGCCTATCAGATATGCCCTGTATTATCCCGAAAGAAAGCCGGAAAAGTCTGAAAAACTGGACTTGCTGGCATTGAAGGGACTCGAGTTTGACGTACCGGATTATGAGACTTTTAAAGGACTTAAACTGGGACTAGATGCCATAAGGCAGGGCGGAAGCATCTGTACGGTTTTTAACGCAGCCAACGAATACGCCGTAGCAGGATTTCTCGCGGGAAGTATAGGGTTTACCGACATTTATGATATGATCGGTGAATGTATGGCAAAGCATGTAAACATCAATGAACCTACGCTTGATGAGATCCTTGAAACCGAGCGCTGGACATACGAAATATGCAACAGCCGCTTCTAACCCGTATCGACTGAACTGTAAATCTCCGGTTTGTAAAGAAAAGTGTTTACCGGTTTCTTATAATGAGCCAGAATTTTTTAATTACTAAAAGAGTGTTTTTATTAAAGATCAGTACCATCGATCAGGATTTTCTTAATCTGTGGCTGACGGGCTGATCCATTACGGAGGAAATGATTTAGAAAATGAGCACAGTAGTTAGTATTCTCGTGGGAGTGCTGATCTTTTGCGTGATCATCATTTTTCACGAGTTCGGACATTTGATCGTGGCTAAAAAGAATGGTATCATGGTGCCTGAATTCCAAGTGGGTTTCGGACCGAGGATATGTCATTTCAAGATAGGCGAGACTGATTACAGTATCAGGCTGATATTGTTCGGCGGTGCCTGCAAGATGCTCGGTGAGGACGGAGACGCGATCGACGATGAGCGTTCATTTACCTCGAAGGGTCCGTGGGCGCGGCTGGCCACTATATTTGCCGGGCCGTTTTTCAACTTTATACTCGCGTTTATCATCGCTGTGATCGTCATCGGAATCGTGGGCTATGATCCCGCGTATGTGACTTATGTCAATAAAAACGGTCCTGCGGATGAGGCCGGGCTGGCTGCCGGAGATATCATCACCTCCTTTAACGGCAAAAAGATCGCTATAGGCAGGGAACTGGCCACATATTTTACCTTCAACGAACTGGATGGTCAGGATATTAAGATCAAATATCTGCATGAAGGTGAGATCAGGGAAACCGTACTTACTCCTGAACTGGTCAGATCCTATAAGCTGGGATTTTATTATAACAATGATAACTCGGAATGCGCCATCAGCTCATTGGTCGCTGACGGAGTGCTCGAAAAAGCAGGCGTAAAGGCCGGTGATGTGATTGTGTCGATGAACGGCCGCGAGATAAAGACCGGTTCAGAGTTCAATGAGTATATTACGGCCAACCCTCTGGACGGAAGCGAGATGGAGATCACGTTTAACCGCAAGGGTGAAGCATATACGCTTTCACTGGTCCCGGAATATGTTGAAAATTACAATATCGGTTTCTTATATAACGCGAACGGCAGGGAAAAAACCACACCCTTAAAGGTTCTGAAGTACTCATTTTACGAGGTGAGGTACTGGATAGTAAATACTGTGAAGAGTCTGGGATTGCTGTTCCGCGGCAAGTTAAAGAGTGACGACTTAGGCGGACCGGTACGTATCGTTTCGGAGCTTGAAAACACTGTAGAAGCCTCAAAGTCCGATGGTTTGCTATATGTGGTTTTGAACCTTCTCAACTGGGCGATCCTGCTCAGCGCGAACCTTGGCGTCATGAACCTGCTGCCCATACCGGCCTTGGACGGGGGCAGGCTCCTGTTCATCCTGATCGAACTGGTAAGGGGCAAGCCGGTTCCTCCCGAGAAGGAGGGTATGATCCACGGTATCGGTATCGTGGTGCTGATGGGACTCATGGTGCTTGTATTCTTTAACGATATTAAAAATGTGTTTTTCAGATAACTAAAATGATATTTTCATGACGGTAATATAGCTTTAAACAGAGATATTGTGCTTAAGACTGCAATAGTTGCCTGACTGTAATATCAAAAAAGAATAAAAATGGTGGAATAAAATGGATGATTTGAGAATTCGGAGAAATTCCCACGAAGTGAATATAGGCGGGGTAAGGATCGGCGGGGATAACCCGATCGCGATCCAGTCCATGACGAATACGAGGACCAGTGACGCGGCAGCCACCATAGACCAGATCAACTGGCTTGCGGCAGAAGGCTGTGATATTGTCAGGTGTGCTGTTCCGGATATGGAAGCGGCTTACGCGCTTAAGAGGATAAAACAGAGCATAAAGATACCGCTTGTGGCGGATATTCATTTTGACTACAGACTGGCGATCGCGGCTATGGAGAACGGGGCGGACAAGATCAGGATCAATCCCGGCAATATTGGTGGTCAGGATAGGGTTAAAGCTGTAGTAGAGGTTGCCAAGGATTACGGCGTGCCCATAAGAGTCGGGGTAAATTCCGGATCTTTGGAGAAAAAATACCTGGAAAAGTATGGAAAAGTCACGCCTGAAGGTTTGGTCGAAAGCGCGATGGGACAGGTCAGGATGCTTGAGGAAATGGATTTTCACGATATCGTGATAAGCATCAAGGCATCGGACGTGATGACCTCTGTCAGGGCTCATGAACTGATCAGTCCCATGACGGATCACCCGCTTCACGTAGGGATCACAGAGACGGGGTCTCTCATCGGCGGCAACATCAAGTCAGCGGTTGGTATAGGCATAATCCTGCATGAGGGCATGGGAGACACCATAAGGGTATCGCTTACGGCCGACCCTCTTGAGGAGGTGCGTTCGGCCAAGCATATACTTCGCTCACTTGGTCTTCGAAAAGGCGGTATAGAGGTTGTATCATGCCCGACCTGCGGCAGGACCGGAATCGATCTGATAGGGCTTGAGGCGAAAGTGGAAGAGCTGGTAAAAGATTACTCTGATCTGGATATTAAGGTCGCTGTAATGGGCTGTGCAGTCAACGGACCCGGCGAGGCCAGGGAAGCCGATATCGGTGTGGCAGGAGGAAAAGGCGAGGGACTTCTTTTTGCAAAAGGAAAGATCATAAAGAAAGTGCCTGAAGACGAGCTGCTGGCGGCTCTTAAAGAGCAGCTGGATCTGCTGAGATCCGGAGAGTCATTATGATGTTTTTGGATCATTATTAACAACCTTTATTGATTAATATTGGAAAAGCACATTTTGTAAGTGATATTAGGTGTTTTATATATGCTGTATTTTGACGTATTTAACGACCTGAGTGTGGATCTGAAGGTCCGCAGGCATTTTGAAAATGTTGATATCATAAACTATGAACCTGTAAGTGGTGAAAGCCTGGTGATCACAGGTGAGTCCGACCACTTTATTCCGCATGCCATCGTGGAGAAGCTTGAGGATTCCATGCTCCGTAAATATTCAAACTCTAGGATACGCAATGTAAACATCAAGCTTAAATACAGCTTTGCCCGGGGTAAAAGTTTTGATGAACTGTGGGATAAATATCATACTTATCTGGACGATGAGCTGGAAGCGTATAATCATCTGTATTCCGTGGCATACCGTAATTCGAAGGTGACGACAGAAAACGGCATGGTTAAGATATGCCTAGATGACAAGCCCCTGCTTAAAAATATCGGTATAGAGATGTGCGTTAAAGTGAAGGATATCTGGCAGGATATGTTTGACCAGAGCATAGACTGTGTTCCGGAATGGAAACCGGACAGTTCAGGTGATTCCGTCCACGGCGCAGACGTTGATACGGAAGGCTTAAGCTCAAAAACTGAAAACACTCATGACAGATATGCTCGTGAGCTGGAAGAATACATGGCATCGCTTTTAGATATGCGCCGGTATCATGAATATGAAAATGATACCCAAGAAGGATACGCCAAAGGTATACCTGACAGCCGTGAGTCTTCCGGTGAAATGATCACGAACTCAGAACCTGGGGTAAAAATGGAATCCGGTACAAAAACAGCAGATGGTTCCGGGAAGAAGAAAAGACCTGCCGGGGATAATGTTCCGGAGCCGAAAAAAGCAGAAAAACAAAAAGAATACTTTAAAGCTAAATCTGATGGATTCGGTCAGAAAGCTTTCAGAAATGATAAAGACAGCAGTTGGAAAAACAGCGCTTTTAAGCGGAAGTCCGCACCTGTAACCGATCCTGAAGTTATTTTCGGAAGCAATGTCGAGGGTGAAGTGATTAAGATCGCGGACATCATCGAAGAAAGCGATGATGTAGTATTCGACTGTACGGTACTTAACAAAGAACCCGATGTCATAGCTCTTCGCAAGAATCCGAACAGCCTTATTTTATCGCTGGATGTAACGGATTTTACTTATTCGATCAAGGTAAAGTTCTTTATCAACAAGGACGAATATGATAATATAAGCGGAAATTTCAAGCAGGGCAGCTTTCTGCGTATTAAAGGGCATCCCGAATATGACGACAAATTCCTGAAAGAGGTTCTTATTCAGCATGTAAAAGGTATCAAGCCCATAAAGGATTTTAGGGTAAAACGTATGGACAATGCCGAGATCAAGCGTATCGAGCTGCATTGTCACACGAAGATGAGCGAGATGGACGGAGTGGCAAGTATCTCGGATATCATGAAGACTGCGATCAGATGGGGACACAAGGGTCTGGCTATTACCGATCATGGCGTGGTTCAGGCTTATACCGAGGCGTTCCATACTCTGGACAAGCTGATGGATAAGGCCAAAAAGTCGGGCGATGAGGAGGAACTGAAGAAATTAAAAAACTTCAAGATCATTTACGGCTGCGAAGGGTATCTGGTCGATGACGAGCCTGACGAGGTTATTGATGACAAGGGTCATGTCTTGAAAAAACGTGATGATGGTACATACGCGGTCGAGGATCTGATGAAGATGCACAGGTATCATATTATCATCCTGTGTAAAAATGATATTGGAAGGATAAATCTGTACAGGCTCATCAGTGATTCTCATTTGAAGTATTATTCAAGAAGCCCGCGGATTCCAAAGTCAGAACTGGCAAAATACAGGGAAGGACTGATCATCGGTTCGGCCTGCGAGGCCGGCGAACTGTTCAGAGCCATCGTTCATAATAAACCAGAGGAAGAGATCATGAGAGTCTCTTCATTTTACGACTATTATGAGATACAACAAGTTGGTAATAACATGTACATGATCGAAGATGATCATTTTCCTGAGATCAATGACATAAGCGATCTCAAAAGGGTCAACAAGCAGATCGTGGAACTGGCTGAGGCGCATGGCAAGATGTGTGTCGCGACCTGCGATGTTCATTTTCTTGAGCCGGAGGATGAGGTTTACAGAAGGATCCTGATGCACTCCAGAAAGTTTTCGGATGCTGATCATCAGGCACCGTTATACATGCACACCACAGATGAAATGCTACAGGAATGCTCTTATCTCGGCGTGGATAAAGCATATGAGGTCGTGGTGACCAATCCCAACAGGATCTATGATATGATCGAGCGGATCAAACCCGTAAGACCGGATAAATGTCCGCCCGTCATTCCCGATTCCGATAAGATGCTGCGTGAGATATGTGAAAACAAAGCTGTGGAAACTTATGGTGAAAATCTCCATCCTGTGATCCGCGCAAGGCTTGATAAAGAGCTGAATTCCATTATAAAAAACGGATATTCGGTTATGTATATCATTGCCCAGAAACTGGTATGGAAGTCCAATGAGGACGGCTATCTGGTTGGATCACGTGGCTCGGTTGGGTCTTCATTTGTTGCAACCATGGCCGGAATTACCGAGGTCAATCCTCTTCCGGCACATTATTACTGTAAAAAATGCCATTATATTGATTTTGATTCGGATACAGTCAAGAAATACGGTGAATTTTCAGGCTTTGATATGCCGGATATGGATTGCCCGGTGTGCGGGGAACCGCTTATCAAGCAGGGTCAGAATATTCCGTTTGAAACCTTCCTTGGTTTCTACGGGGATAAGGAGCCTGATATTGACTTGAATTTCTCCGGAGAATATCAGACCAAGGCTCATGATTATACGGAAGTTATTTTCGGAGCAGGCCAAACGTTTAAGGCCGGAACCGTAGGCACTGTGGCTGACAAAACAGCTCTGGCCTATGCGCGTAAATATTTTGCGGATCATGAGGAGACTATCAACAGTTCAGAGGCCGTGCGCATGTCTATCGGCTGTGTAGATGTAAAGCGTACCACCGGACAGCATCCGGGCGGCATCGTGGTACTGCCTCTGGGTGAGGACATATGGACCTTTACACCTGTCCAGCATCCTGCCAACAAGATGGATGTTCCGATAGTTACGACCCATTTTGACTATCACTCCATCGATCACAATCTGCTTAAGCTTGATATACTCGGGCATGATGATCCTACCATGATCAGGACGCTGGAGGACCTGACCGGAGTAGACGCGAAATCCATCAGGATGGATGACGAGGATGTGATCTCACTGTTCTCGTCTACCGAAAAGCTTGGGATATCTCCGTCGGATATCGGAGGCGTGGATCTGGGTTCATTGGGGCTGCCGGAGCTTGGAACCAAATTTGTAATGCAGATGCTTCGTGACACCAGACCGAAAAATTTCTCGGACATGATGAAGATTTCGGGACTTTCCCACGGTACCGATGTGTGGACGGGCAACGCGCAGTACTACATTCAGAACGGATACTGTACTCTTGCTACCGCAATATGTACTCGTGACGATATCATGACTTATCTGATCCGGATGGGAGTAGAGCCCGGCAAGGCATTCAAGATCATGGAGTCTGTGCGAAAAGGCAAGGGACTGACCGATGATATGAAAGAGACCATGACTGCGAACAATGTGCCGGAATGGTACATCGAATCCTGCTTAAAGATAAAATATATGTTTCCGAAGGCTCATGCATGCGCCTACATTATGATGGCTATCAGGATCGGATATTTCAAAATACATTATCCTTTGGCCTATTATGCTGCTTTCTTCGGCATCAGAGCTAAAGCGTTTGATTATAAGACCATGAGTCAGGGTAAGGATAAACTTATGGCTTGTATGAGGGACATAAAGAAAAAGCTGGGTGAGGCGGTTGATGATGATGTTCCCGATACATCGATAGACGCTGACAATCCCGACAATGACAAAGCTTCTCAGAGCCAGGATCAGGAGGATGAGCAGGGCGGCGCGAAGAACAAGGACAAGGATACGCTTGAGACGATGAAGATAGTGCAGGAAATGTACGCCCGCGGTTATGAGTTTATGCCGATCGATATTTACAAAGTCAAGGCCAGACATTTTCAGGTGATCGACGGGAAGGTCATGCCTGCGCTGACTTCTATTCAGGGTCTGGGCGAGAAGGCCGCCGAACAGATTGAATATGCCGCGGGGCAGGGTGTGTTCAATTCCAAGGAGGATTTCAAGAAGCGCTGCAAGGTGGGCGATTCGGTAGTGGCACAGCTCGATGAGCTGGGGATACTTAAAGATCTGCCGGATACCGATCAGTTGTCGTTGTTTGACTGGAGTAAGGGGTGAGTGACGCGCCGCCGTGAGGACGCTTATGGCAACTGTTTCAGTGACGCGCCGCCGTGTGATACCCATACCGCCGGACGGTGCTGCGCTCGCAGAACATCTACGTCTTCCGAATGAAGATTTCTGTAGGATGACGCGCCGCCGTGTGATACCCATACCGCCGGACGGTGCTGCGCTCGCAGAACATCTACATCTTCCGAATGGAGTTTTCTGCAAGCGACGCACACGCCGTTAATCTCGCATCCATCATGAGATTTCTTGTTCTTACAGAACAAGAAACTCTGCCAGATTTTCGCACAGCGAAAATCTGGCGATTAAGGGCTCGCCGCGCATCCGTGCGCGGCGGTGCTGCAACCTGACGGAAGATGTGATGTTCTTATGCTCACTTGCAATGTCCGTCGGCATGGCTATCGCACGGCGGCGCTGTGACTTGAAGAAAAAACGATAATATAATGCATACTTGCAGTGTCATGCGGGACAGATGTCCTACGACGGCGCTGTGACCGAAAGAAAAAAATGAGATAATGTTTACTTGCAGTGTTATACGACAGCCTCGCCGACGGGTGAAAGCTCCCGGCGGACATTGCAAGTGAGCTTGGAATATCACGCATTTCGTTGGTGACAAACACCGTGCCGCACGGATGCGGCACGAGCCGTTGCTCACAAGAGGTGAGATTAACGGCGTGTGCGTAAGATTATAGTAGCTTTGGCTGAAATGCGCAGATATTCCTCGAACGCAGCACCGTCCGCAGGGGGCCTGCAGCCATCGGCGAGGCGTCACTAAGCCAGATCAAAAAAATATATAAAAAAGTAAACC